>JAENYW010000218.1 GCA_016841555.1 Tepidibacillus decaturensis | reverse complement strand
ATTTACTTGATACACCTGCTCTGCAGGTATATCTGCTCTTTTTGCTAATGCAATAATATCCTTATTTAGGGATTGATCCTGCAGCAATTGAAAATCGTTAAAGATTGGATCAATAATAATTGGCTGTACAAAAAAAAGCAGTATAGAAAAAGGGATGGTAATAACCCAAAACCATAGCCACCATCTTTTTGGTGAACGTCTAATAATGGTATAAAGAAGCCATATAGTTGGAATCATTATGATTAAATCAATCAAAAAGCTTTTTCCTTTATCCCCTAACCAAAGGTTGATTGGTTGAACATTAATTCCATATTCTCTTGAAACCTTATAGGAATAATATTGTAAAGGAAGCTGTAGAAGTGCAACAAAAGCACTAATTAAAAAAACATAGACAGCAGATTGTATAAATAAAGAACGCTTACTTATTTTCTTAGATATCATATAAAAGCTTACTGAAAAACCGAATCCTAATAACAATAAGTAAATTATCCATTCATAGGGCATTCCAATAAAAAATAAATAGTCCTTCACTCTTGAATAAATAGTTGCTTTATATAATTGCTCTGATGACATAAAGGTTACAGGGTCAGCTGGACTATTTATATAGGCCTGTGGAAGCTCTGGTTGTGCCTGAAATAAATAAAAAAACATGGCTATCCCGTATAGTATAAATAAACTAACAAATCCCCAAAATAACTTTTTCATTACATCCCTCCTCGTAATTCATACTATGCAGAGCTTATCCAAAATAGGCCATTTATAAACAAAATAAAGAATCTGCTTCAAGCATAATAAAAGCTCCTTATTCCAAAGGAGCTCTATATCACCTTTACTTTTTTAGACCTTTTAATAATAAAATCTAATTTTTTCGCTATATAAAATAACTGTTTTGTTGAATTCCCTTTAATCACTATTCTGCTTGCACCCGCTATTTCTTGAAAACAATGTAATGTCAACTTATTAGGCTCATATTTAATGGATTGAATAGCTTTAGCTGGCAATTTAACATATGCATATTTCGGATCTAAAAAGCCTACAAATAAGCTATTACTATATATAACAATGTCCATATCAGCAAGATAGCGTCGATAATCACTTACTAGCTCTTTAATTTTACCTTTATATAGAATAAAATCAAACCCATCTGTTTGTAATTGAATGAGGTTTGGGTTTATTTTATTTACCATTTTTGGTCGTTCAACAAAAAAATAATACCCCCCACTAATTAGTGTAAAGAGAAAAAAAACAATAAAGAGCAAAGATATAATGCTCATAAGTAATCACCTAGCTCCTTTCTTTATTTTTAGTACTCCTAACTTTCCCTGTTTTAAAACCATTATTCCTTTTTCACACTACCATTATTTCGAATCATTAGTATATCAAACCATTAAGAATGCATTGATTTTTTAAATATAATTTCATAATATGATATTAAAAGGGGAGAAAACGAATGAAATATATATGTCCTTTATGTAAAAAGAATATCATCGATCACCCTCAGCAATGCTGTGGGGAATCGGAATCTCAACATTCTTGTAATAGGAAGGATCAATGGTTTTTTCAACTTAAAGGCAAAGGCTTGTGGCGGATTCGATATATTAATAAATTTGAATTTCAATTTTTTACAGATGAAGATTTCTTAACATTACAAACAATCGGTCATATTATTTTAGATGATGCTTCTCATTGGAAGGATTTCGACCCCAATTCTTATACTGGACTAAACGAAATTGGCCAACGAACCTCTATCTTTGATCAGTAACTATATTTTTCGCCTATCCCATTTTCATGAAAAAAGTGCTAATCCTTTTAGATTAGCACTTAGACTGATGAAAAAATCGTCAGACTATTTCTCGACCCAAGTTCATTAATGCTTGTTCAATCGTCATATCTGTATTTAATAATTTTTTAAAATCTCCATTTGACGTAATCTTCATGTGCATATAAATTCTCGGCTTATACTCACGAATAATTGTAATCATTTCTTCAAGAGGGACGTCAAAATTGGCAGTTAATATTTTTTCATTTAAATACCCAACTAAAAAGGTTGTTTCTTGGTGATCATCCTCAATATCTTTTATTAACCCTAAGCATTCTTCTATAAATTCTTCTCTGTTCATGTAATCCTCCTAATACAAATAATCTTTCTATTGAAGTATACACTTTTCATGCTACTTTTCAAGACATTTGTATTATTTTACCTTTTACCTATTCGTCGTAGCATCCATTTGTTTTCCAAAAAAGGACAATCTTTGTTTCAACTCTTCTTCCCACTCTTTATCCTGCAAGTTTCTTGCAATAGATAGTAAATCTAAAGAGAGATCAATTTGTTGCTTAACCACCTTATCCCAATTCCCTGTAATAACGGACGAAACATTTTCAAATAAGACTTCATAACTAATAAAAGTTATATAATTATTAAAATCCACTTCTTGCATACCATCATTATTTGCTATAGATACGATTAAATCTAAATTCTCGTGTATTCTAGGATGGGGTTCTACATGTTGACACACTGGACAACAAAGAATCGGAACATGATGGATTAAAATATGATGATATTCAATAGAACCTATTGCTCCAATTTTACTTGCACCATGACAAAAGCTTCCCATTTATAACCCCTCCTCATCTCATATTAATGAATAAAAACACCCTTTCGTGCTACAATAATGATTAAATTCTAATATTTCTGATATTTTATTTTATTATATCATAGTAATATTAATCTCTAAAGATGGCTTTTTAACCAATATTGTATGTTTATGTAAAAAAACTGACACAATCTTGTGTCAGTTTTTTTATCTAGTTCCAAACCTCTGCGACCTGATCATTCCAACCAACCGTTACTTTTTCTCCATCCGTTATAACTGGCCGTTTAATCATTTTTCCATCAGAAGCAAGAATATCGATTAGCTCTTCTTCGCTTAATTTTTTGATCTTATCCTTCATTCCAAGCTCACGATAGGACTGCCCACTCGTATTAAAAAACTTCTTTATCTCTATACCACTCTTTTGCAACATATCCTTTATTTCTTTTTTGGTTGGTGGTTCTTCAACAATTGGAATGATCTCATAATCCATTCCATGCTCATCAAAAAATTTCTTTGCCTTTCTTGATGTTCCACATTTATTGTAGTAATACATCTTTATCATACTAGTCCCTCCCTAATCTATTTGATAAGCTTTTTTTAATATTTCCTTTCCTGCATCTGTTTTAAAGGTATTATCTATGTAAGGATAATGATCCTTATCCTTAAACAAATCCTTTTCTTCTAAATTAACCAACATATCTGCTTCCCATAAAACTTGAAAATCCTTTCCGTCTATCTTGCTATATGTATGATGATTGGCAATAATAAATAGTATTCTATCCATTATTTCTTGATCTACATCTATTTTTTTTAATAACTGTTCAGCAATAGGTGGCCCTTCTTGTTCTTGATACTTCCCAGCTGTTGAATGATATTTTTTCTCTGCTTCATGAATTCCAATATCATGAAGAATAGTTGTATATTGAATAACCTGCAGCTTCTTCTTATCTGTAATGTTCTCTTTTTCAGCAATCTCTTCAGCATATTTGAGAACATGTAACGCATGATTAATCCTTTTTTCATCCGAACCAAAGTAATCCTTCATTTCCTGTATTACTTGTTCCTTCATATTTATCAACTCCTAAATATACATATCTATGTAACTCTCCTGCTTACCATACCAAAAAAAATCCTCTGTTACAATCACTGTATATATGGGTAATTATGTAGCTTCTTTTTGTAATACTCATTTAAACCAGAAGATAATAATTGAAAAGAAAAAATAAGTATCAAATAAGCAGACATAGGAGCTAATAATATCCATCTATTCGTATAAATATATCCTCTCATTTGTCCTATTAATCCTGCCCATTCATTCGTTATGCTATGAAACTCAATAGGATCAAAATACATTACCGTTCCACCAATAAAAATATCGAAGATTCCTAATTGACCAAATAAGGTAAGCACTAATACTATTTCTGTTACAAATAAGGTAATCATACTTTCTTTAAGATGTGGAATAATGTGCTTTATCATTATTCTTATAGAATTGGCTCCTAAAACCTTAGCAGCATTTATAAATTCCCTTTCCATTAATAGTTCTGTTCTTGCTCTCATATTAGAAATAATACTAGGAATTCCTACACCAATAAAAATAAACAGGGTAAAAAATAGTACAGGATAAGAGACCTCTTTCACTTCTGGTTTAAAGTTAAAGGGTACTAGTAAAAAATAAACGACAATAAATGAGGGAATTGCTCCCCAAGCAGTGTCAATAATTGATTTATGCTTCCTTTTTGTCTTTATCCCTAATAGAATTCCTACTCCTGACCCTAATAAAATACGGAAAAAGCTAATCGTTATTACAGTGAAAATAGTATACCTTGCACCATACAAAATTTTCGTAAGCATGTCGTATCCATATCTATCCGTACCCAATAGGAATCTAAAGGAAGGGGCATGTGGTGGACTTGTAATTATCCCATTTTCATATTTTGTTCCCTCACTGTAATTAATATCATAAGGAGTTATCCAAGCTCCAATTATAGATAAAATGATAATAGTTATTATGAGAATTAATCCTATTCGCATTTTTTTATTCACCCACGAATACCCTCCTTAAACCAATAAACATCATCATAAAAAATACATACATTAGTAGAAAAATAGCCGTTAAAAAAATAAAGCCAGTCATCCAGACGTCATATTGATTCCAATAAAACATGAATCTTGTTAACCCCTTAATACTAAAAAGAAGTTCTACAATAAAAAGGTTACTTAATGAAATGGAGATGACCTTAATTAAATCAGCACGAAGATACGGAACTAGATTGCTAAAAACATGATGCTTAATAATCATCCATTTTGTCAGTCCTTTAGATAATGCAGTACGTATGTAATCCTCCGTAATAATACTTGATGTATGACTCAGAATTTCCTTTGTGAAAAAGACCATAGGAATAATGGTCATTGAAATAATAGGTAATAGATATGCCTCATTATCCCCTAATGAAGCTATCTGAATAAAACTAACTCCAAACAGTCTAGAAATAATAACGACAGACATCTGTAATATTAAAATTAAAATAAAATCTGGTATTCCATAAAAGATTGTAAATACACTTTCAATGATAGAGCTACGTTTTTTATTTATAGCAAACATAACACCGAAAAAAAGACTAAAAAAGACTCCAATAATTAAACTTATGCTCAATATTCTGAAGCTTCCTAGTATATAAGGCCAAATCTCAGCATTAATCAACATTTCTTTTTTTCCCATAGTATAAGTGCCTAAGTCTCCCT
>JAENYW010000217.1 GCA_016841555.1 Tepidibacillus decaturensis | reverse complement strand
TATCTAAGTAAGATTGAAAATAGCAAAATACCAGATAATCCAGAAATCCTATCACTATTGTGTGAAAAACTAGGGATTACTTATCGACAAAGTCATAATCATGATTATACAAAAAACATTGAAAAAATGGAAAAGCAATTAGCAGAATGGTACGAAGTGATGAAGAACAGAGACAAAGAAAAGGCAACGGAAATAGAGAAGATTATTCGTGAAGAAATTCATATAATCGAAGAACCATCTACCTTAATAACCTATCGGCTATTTTTGCT
Source organism: Tepidibacillus decaturensis (assembly GCA_016841555.1). GTDB lineage: Bacteria > Bacillota > Bacilli > Tepidibacillales > Tepidibacillaceae > JAENYW01. Next base: position 5,127 of record JAENYW010000217.1, on the reverse strand, counting down.
AAAGTATCAATTGCTAATCAATAATATTGAAAAAAGCAAGAAACTGATTAATGAATTAAAAACTGTAGAAAATAATTTCACAGATGTACAAAAATATTATTTCTGTTATTCACTTGGGATCTACCATTACTTACAAGATGAGATAATAGAAGCGCTAGAAAGCTTTTCAAGGGCTGAAAAATTAAACAAACACGTCCATCAGGATGAACCTGAGCTTATCTATAATCTATCTCTTGTTCACAGCAGGTTGTATCATGTCACTTTGTCCATTCATTACGCAACTACAGCTTTAGAGCTATTCAATAAGAAAATGGATTATTCCCAAAGCATTAAAGTTCAAATTCTTCTTGCTATCAATTACATACGCATTCAATCGTTTGATAAAGCAGAAGCTCATTTACAGCACTCACTTAAGGCTGCTGAAAAACTAAACGATAGCTATTTAATAGGTAATATTTATCATAACCTCGGGTATCTTTATTCAGAAATGGAAAAGCATCATCTAGCAATAGACTATTATCTTAAAAGTTTGTTTCTTAAGGAATCTAATATCAATTGGTACACTAATACACTCTATTATTTAATCAAAGAATACCATCAAACCAACCAACTAGATGAAGCAATTAAGTGGATGGAAAAAGGATTAGAGATGACAAGTGAGGATGATAAAAAGCACATCCGAATAAAGGCTTTACATTCTCTCTATATCTTATCTGATAGCAATGCTGAAAAAAACAAACAAGAAGAAGCACGATTCTATATAGAAGAAACAGCTATTCCTTTTTTTCAAAAAAAAGAAGATTGGATTGACGTAAATCATTATGCTAAAAATTTAGCTGAACATTATGCTAATCAAAATCAATATAAAAAAGCAACTACCCTTTGTATGCTCGCAAATGAATCAATGGAAAAAAATAAAAAGTGAGGTGATACTTATGAAAAAAATCGCATTAGGATTGGTATTAAGTTTGCTCATCTTTGGATCAGTTTTCTCTACCCCAACTTATGCTGAAGACCATCCAGAGATTGAAGTTACTAGCATTGAAGTAATTAATTAATATCGAAACATATGTTATTCCCAATTTAATAATAGGCTGTTGAAAAACTACTTTTTAAGGTAGTTTTCAACAGCCCTTTATTAATTTTATCATGATAACGTAGATTCAAATATTTTTTGTACTATTTCAATATACAAGGATCTCATTCGTTAAACATCTGTTCAGCTAGATTACACTACTCTTGTGTATCCAGTAAATCATCTGCTGGCACTTCTATAGGGTCATTTTCTATAGGGTCTTTGATTAAAATTGTCTTTGTTTCGCCTTCCCAAGCTACCTCTTTTCCCAAACTCTCTGCCACAAATCGAATTGGAACCATTTCCATTCCATTAATAATAGTTGCAGGTACATTTAATTCAATTTGTTGACCATTTGTAATAGCAAAGTTACTTTCTAGAGGCATTATGATTAAGTTATCATTGTTAACTATTTCTATGCTATTCGTGTTTAAATTCCTTCCTACTTTTACTTCAAATGCTTTAGCTATTAGATTCAGTGGTACCAAATACGTCCCTCTAATTAATACTGGCTGGATATCATAATGAATGCTTTTATTATTAAGAATAATGTTCACTCTTTTTTTGTATAGCTTATAACCTTCTTCAGCAATCAACAATCCAATGGATTTATTTCTCTTCCACGCTTCAGGATACGACGATAATGGCAACTCCCTTTCGTATACATGTTTACCTATTTCAATGGTATATGCAGGACGTTTAAATTCCTGAATGAACCAATCCGTATAACCTCCACCACTAGGATTAGATCTTGGTTTAACTAATTCATAATCAGCAACTTTAGCTATTTTTATTGCTATGTCTCTATCTCGTTCAATATTTTCTTTTTGGTTATGAAAAAACCAATAGATAATTCTACCAGAAGAATGGTATGCAACAGATATTTCTGGATCTATTTCATAGGTAAAATCTACTAATGAACTATTTTCAATTGTTTGTAAGGGGCTTTCACCTTTATAATTTTTAAATGCTGGAATATAAGATACATCTGTTATGTTCTCCCATTCAGCAGGATATTGCCTGTTTAGATCTACCCCATCTGCATTTGCTTTCCATTTTTTAAAATCATAACTGCCATTATTCATTTCTACTAATGACTTATGAATTTCCTTTGAAAATGCACTTAGGCCATTTTGTTGTAGTGTTACACCATCAGGGTTAACCATTGGAATGAACCAAATAGATACTTTATCCAGTAAATCTTTTACATTATAATTTTCGATTTCCATATTATTCTCGTATGCTTTTGCATATTCTTCTACCATATTCATGATTAAATTAGTTGTTAGCCACTCCCTAGCATGATGGGAAGCATTAATAAATACATTAGCTTTCCCTTTCCCTAATTTAATAGCCCAAATTTCTCTTCCATAGTTTGTTTTGCCAATACTTTTACAGAAAAATATTTCTGGATATTTTTCTGCTTGATTCTTTATGTCGTTTGTCATGATATCATATGTGTACATCTGATTTGGGTTAACAATGCTGCTATTATTTGCAGATAAAGATGAAGGAAATAAAAAAATAAGCATTATAACCACTATACTCACCTTTTTCATACATTCACCTCGTTTAAAATAAAAATGATTCCTTTAGGGTTAGGAATCTAAGACATTATAAATATATTTATGAGGCTTTATAAAAAGAACTACCTGTTGAAAATCACTGATAGAGGAATTAAAATTGATAAAAACTTCAATCTTATCCACTATTAGGCATGAATTATAGGATTATTTTTTTAGCTTCTTGTTCTTGTTTTAAACACATGATTTCTACATGTATAGATTATTCTACTTAATGCTTTATTTACTTTTGATAGATATTCGAATAATTTTACTAGCTGACAATGCGATTTCTACCGTTTGTTTTTGCTTTATATAGCTTTTGGTCTGCAATTTTGACCATTTCTTCAGGAGAAGTATACTCCTTTTGAAACTCCTCAATTCCACCGCTAATCGTTACAATTCCAAATGGACTTGTTTTGTGATCGAAATGAAGATCTTGGATAGCCTTTGTAATTCGTTCTGCTACTCCTTCTGCTACCACAACGTTAGCATTGTTAAAAATAATAATAAATTCTTCTCCTCCATATCTAAACACAAGATCCTCTTCTCTAATATTATCTTTAAATATGGAAGCAATGCTTTTAAGGCTCTTATCCCCTTCCGCATGGACATAGGTATCATTATAATTCTTAAAATAGTCAATATCCACCATCATAATAGAGAATGTTCCTAGTCCTCTCTTTGCATCAGAAAAAATCTGCTTCATATTTTGATCAAAGGATCTTCTATTATGAATTCCTGTCAGTCCATCTAATAAACTCAATTCCATTAATTTTGCATTAGCGGATTCTAATGCCTTGGTTCTTTCTACTACAATTCCTTCAAGATTAACTTGAGTATCACGGATATTAGCTGCCATCTCTACAAATCTTATAGCTAATAATCCAATCTCGTTTTTTAGTTGTGTAGGTAATTTTGTAGCTTGTTCAGCTACCTCCTTATACTCGCCTCTTCCGATAGCTACCGCTGCATTGGTTAATTGTTTTATTGGTTTCTCTGCTTGATTTTTAAAAACATAATATACGATCATGAGAACAATGAGCAGGATAATAAACCCTTCAAAAAAGCTTTTTTTTGCAGCAGCATGAGCAGCTGCTCTAATATTATCTATTGGTAGGACTCTTACAAGAATCCACTCTGGACCTTCAAACTCCCCTACAGCCAAATAACTGTCATGAGCTGTATTTTTAATAATACTCACTTTTGAAAAGTCTCCCTTTGTTTCTTCTTGGATAAGCTCGTAAGCATCAACCACAGAGGGGATGTTGATCTCATCTAAAGACAATTGACCCACCCATTTTTGCTCCTCAGTAGGATTGTTTGGATGCGCTACTAGATATCCGTCCTTTCGCATAATAAAGTTATAGGAGCCATTTTCACTGGTTTCAATTAAACGATCCATTATATCTGTTAGAGAAAGGTCGTGTCCTGGAGTAATCAGATGTCGATCGCCATCGTCCAAAGGGTCCATATAAGTTACCATCCACTTTTGCGCTGTTTCATCATAATATAAGCCTGACCAAATAGCCTTCCGTTCAGGATTTTCTTTTTTGTTAACAGATCGAATAATTCCAAGCTCATTCATAGGAAGGTCTGCCCTAGCATGTAATCCCCATGGCTCTGTTGGATAGAAAATAGAAATAGCATTCTCTGGGTAAGCAACATGTACATTGGCAAAGCGATTAATCCAAGCAGGACCCATTCTAGACAATAATTTATTTGCTAGAACAAGCCTTCTTTGGAGATCAGGATCTTCAACTGATTGGTTATTACCAATGAAGCTGGACAATCCATACATGTATGTTCCATCATCTGTATATATGCCATCAAAATATTCTTTTTTCATCCTTGTAGCACCTTCATCGTCTACAAAATAATAGGACCAAAAATCATCCTCTGATATCTTTATTTCAGAATGATAAAGCTTCAAATACTCTTTAGAAAAAGCATCTAGATTATCCTCTGCCAGTCGAAAAATCTCACTATTCGTTCTAACCATTTCGGTTACATAGACCTTTAATCCTTCTAGCCCTTCTTCCGTTTCATGTTTATAAGTATTTACATAGGAAATAACTGAAACGAAAAATACAATAACGATAGAAATAAGAAATATTCTCAAAAGAATTCCCTTTATACATGAAAGGGAGCCTTGTCCATTTTTAAAATCTAACTTCATAGTAACCTTTCCCCTTTTCACAGTCTCTAGATGCTTTACTTAACAAATGACATATTTGTGTATGACGGTTTTTTCCATATGGTAAAATTGGACTTAAGCTGGCTTATTATTCTTTGTTATGTAAACCTAGTCTCTGTTAGTTTACTAGATTACAAGAAATAATGAAAGAAGAAAGTCGAATTTTCTTTGAGATAAAGCGATACTTATTTCGAGGGTGATTTAATAGCAAATGGAAATTTTAAGCCCTTGGAAGGGTAATTGATATGCTCCCCTTGTGGTAGACAGTTAAAATAATAAAACTGTTTACTACA
>JAENYW010000216.1 GCA_016841555.1 Tepidibacillus decaturensis | reverse complement strand
GTGTCGTGGTATTCGCGTTAAGGATAATCAAAAGTGAGTATACTACATTATTGTATGCTAATTTGGGTGGTACCGCGGGTTTGATAACTAAAATATCTCTCGTCCCTTTCACAGGGGGCGAGAGTTTTTTAATTTTTAGGATTATTAGATTAGGAACGCAAATGAAAAAGGAAATGAGGAGGACATAATATGAGCTTTAATCATCAGGCAATCGAAAAAAAATGGCAGCGTTATTGGGAAGATAATAAAACCTTTAAAACAACAGAGGATGAGGAAAAGAAAAAGTTTTATGCGTTAGATATGTTCCCATATCCCTCTGGAGCAGGGCTACATGTTGGGCATCCCGAAGGCTACACGGCAACGGATATTATATCAAGGATGAAACGGATGCAAGGTTATAATGTTTTACATCCGATGGGTTGGGATGCATTTGGATTATCAGCAGAGCAGTATGCATCAGATACAGGAAATGATCCAGCAGAATTCACCAGCAAAAATATCGAAGTTTTTCGTCGTCAAATAAAGTCACTCGGCTTTTCCTATGATTGGGACCGAGAAGTAAATACAACAGACCCAACCTATTATAAATGGACACAGTGGATTTTCATAAAGCTTTATGAAAAAGGGCTAGCTTATGTTGATGAAGTAGCGGTTAATTGGTGCCCCGCATTAGGTACTGTTCTAGCCAATGAAGAAGTTATTGATGGAAAAAGTGAACGTGGTGGACATCCAGTAGAACGTCGTCCAATGAAGCAATGGATATTAAGAATTACTGCATATGCAGATCGGTTATTAGAGGATTTAGAAGAGCTAGATTGGCCTGAAAGCATTAAAGAAATGCAACGGAATTGGATTGGACGTTCAGAAGGTGCTAATGTTATTTTTGGGATTGAAGGCATTGAAGAGACGTTTACTGTCTTTACAACGAGACCTGATACCTTATTTGGTGCTACATATGCGGTTTTAGCTCCTGAACATAAATTAGTTGAAAAAATCACTACTCCTGAACAAAAACAACAGGTAGAAGCGTATATTGAACAGGTGAAACGTAAAAGTGATTTAGAACGTACAGATTTGGCGAAGGAAAAGACAGGTGTTTTTACAGGAGCATATGCCATCAACCCTGTTAACGGAGAAAAAATGCCAATTTGGATTGCAGATTATGTTTTAATTAGCTATGGTTCTGGAGCTATTATGGCTGTTCCTGCCCATGATGAACGTGATTATGAATTTGCTAAAGCCTTTGACTTACCAATTAGAGAGGTTGTTGCAGGTGGGGATATTGCAAAGGAAGCCTATATCGGTGATGGAGAACATGTCAATTCTGGATTTTTAAATGGTATGAATAAAGAACAGGCAATTACAAGCATGATTAAATGGCTTGAAGAAAATAAAAAAGGAGAAAAGCAGGTAACCTATCGCCTTCGTGATTGGCTATTTAGTCGTCAACGATATTGGGGAGAACCAATTCCAATCATTCACTGGGAAGACGGTACCATGTCCGCAGTATCAGAAGAACAGCTTCCATTAATCTTACCGATAACAGATGAAATTAAGCCTTCTGGTACAGGTGAATCACCACTTGCTAATATTGATGATTGGGTCAATGTGGTGAATAAAGAAACAGGAAAGAAAGGTCGTCGGGAAACAAATACCATGCCTCAGTGGGCGGGAAGCTGCTGGTATTATTTACGCTATATTGATCCACATAACGCTGAGCAATTAGCAGACCCTAAAAAATTAAATGAATGGCTACCGATTGATATGTATATTGGTGGAGCTGAGCATGCGGTTCTTCATTTGTTATACGCTCGTTTTTGGCACAAATTTTTATATGATATTGGTGTTGTACCAACAAAAGAGCCATTCCAAAAGCTATTTAACCAAGGAATGATTCTAGGGGAAAATAATGAAAAAATGAGTAAGTCTAAAGGGAATGTAGTCAATCCAGATGATATTATAGAAAGTCATGGGGCGGATACATTGCGTTTATATGAAATGTTTATGGGACCACTTGATGCATCTATCGCATGGTCTACTACTGGTTTAGATGGGTCAAGACGCTTTCTTGATCGAATATGGCGTTTATTTGTTGAAGATAATGGCAATTTACGTACAAAAATCAACAATGATGCTAACTCAAGTACATTAGAGCGAGTATATCATCAAACGGTAAAGAAAGTGACGGAGGATATTGAGGGACTTCGCTTCAATACCGCCATCTCACAGTTGATGGTATTTATCAATGAAGCATATAAAACCGATGCCCTTTTAAAAGAGTACATGGAGGGCTTCGTCAAGCTCCTATCCCCTATAGTCCCACATCTTGCAGAAGAGCTATGGGCAAAGATGGGGAATAAGGCAACACTTGCTTATGAAGCTTGGCCAACCTATGACGAAGCAAGGCTTGTAGAGGATGAGATTGAAATTGTAGTACAAGTAAATGGCAAGGTAAGAGCAAAGCTTCAAGTACCAGCCACTGCATCGAAGGAACAAATGGAAGAGACAGCAATGAATGATGAAACGGTTAAAGAACAACTCGAAGGAAAAACAATTCGAAAAGTAATTATCGTTCCAGGAAAGTTAGTTAATATTGTTGCTAAGTAATTTAAAGACTAAGGGGCAGGTAAGGTGTCTAAAGGTGACATACCTGTCCCTTTGAGTTTCTTCATGAATCAAGTTTCTTTATTATTTTTATCACTTTTGGTATTATATTACTTAGTATATTTAAACAAAAAGGTAGGGTGTTTGCAATGAAAAAAGGATGGATAATGTTAGCTGTAGCAGCACTATTATTGATTGCAGTCTATTATATCAATCAAACAAGTTCAACAGAATCTCAGCAATCACAGACACGTGATGCAAGACCTGTAGAGGGGTTTTTAGCTCCTGATTTTACATTAACGGATGAACAGGGGGAGGAAGTAACACTGAGTCAATTAAGAGGAAAAGTAGTTTTTCTTAATTTTTGGGCATCATGGTGTCCCCCTTGTAAGCAAGAGATGCCAGCTATTCAAAAGGCGTATGAAAAGTACGGGGATCAAGTGGTGTTTTATGGAGTTAATATAACTGCTAGCGATGTAAAGGAAGATGCTTTAACGTTTATGAAGTCGAATCAATATGAAATGCCACTTTTATTTGATTACGATGCAGAGGCAGCTAGTTTATACAGAACAAAATACATTCCAACCAGTTTTTTTATTGACAAAAACGGTGTGATACAGAAGAGACATGAAGGACCTATGAATAGTAAGCAAATTGATTCCTATTTGAAAAAAACCATAGGAGAAGAATAGAAAATGGATGGAGACCAAGTATTTCAATTGGGACCAACTCAACTTTCTGCTAAATGGCTGATTTTAATGATTGGGATGATTATAGCTTTGTTTATCACAGAAAAAATAGCGAGGAAAAAAGGCTGGGAAAAGGATAAATGGAGTGACTTAATCGTTATTGTAGGTATAACTTTTATAGTTGTTTATAAATTTGGCTGGGTCATTTTTGATGTAAGAAGTGTATTAGAGAATCCCGCATCATTATTATTTACCACTGGAGATACAGTTACTGTTGTTATGGCTATTGGAGCAACCGTTCTAATGTTTATCTATAGTATGCGCAAAAACAAGTATCCATTATTTGATATATTTGATTTTAGTTGGATTTTATATACGGTTATTTTATTGGTCTATAATTTATTCATCATGGATTATGGAAAATCAACCAATTTCTTTTTAGCTGTTGCTATTGATGGAGAATCCACCTATCTTTATCATCCGATTAATTGGTATCAGGCAGGTTGGTTGGGTCTAATGTTAATTATTAGATATCGAATGAAGGGTGCTTTTCAGGAAATACAACTCATGTATGCATACATAGTATTAGGCATGGGGCTATTATTTATCTCTATATTTAATTTCTCCGTTGATATGTATATTGGATTTACTATAGAGCAATGGACCGATATCTTATTCATTCTTATTGGTGGTATCGGATTATTGAAGAAATATAATTACTAAAAAATAAGAACCCCCTATGATAGACTAAAGTAATTTAGCTAAAAGGGGGTTTATCTATGGCAGGTTTATATAGCTATCGTTTGTCTGGAAAGGGCAGATAACCGCATCAGGTCAATGTTTCCGCCACTTAAGATTAAGGCGATCTTTTTATTTTGCAGTGGTAATTTTTCAGATAATAATCCAGCAAGACTTGCTGCTCCAGCCCCCTCAACCATTACTTTGGCTCTTTCTAAGGTTAATAGCATTGCTTGTTGAATTTGTTGATCAGATACTGTGATAAACATGTCTACATAGTTTTGGATAATAGCGTATGGTAGTTTTCCTAGTTGTTTCACAGATAAACCGTCTGCAATGGATGATGGAGCAGGAATAGATTGCATTTTCCCTGCTTGCCAGGATAGAAATCCTGCATTAGATCCTTCTGGTTCTACACCAATAATTTGGATTTTTGGATTGATGTGTTTAGCTGCAATAGCAATGCCACTAATTAATCCTCCGCCGCCAACAGGAACAATAATGGCATCCATATCAGGAACTTCTTTTAGAATTTCGTAACCAATCGTTCCTTGACCTGCAATTACCTGTGGATCATCAAAGGCATGAACAAAGGTATATCCGTATTCTGTAGCTAATTCAAGCGCTTTTTCATAAGCTTCATCATAATTAGCCCCATGTAAAATAACCTTAGAGCCGTAGTTTTCTGTAGCTTGGATTTTAGTTATTGGAGCTCCTTGAGGCATAATAACAGTTGAGGGAACTCCAAAATGATGAGCTGCAAAGGAAACACCCTGTGCATGATTCCCTGCTGAAGCGGTAATAATTCCTCGCTGACGCTCCTCTGTAGTTAAGCTAAAAACTTTATTATAAGCACCTCTAATTTTAAATGCACCAGTTTTTTGCAGATTCTCGAATTTCATGTAAACATCATTATTCGTCATATTGCTAAAGGTTTTCGAAAGTTGCATTGGCGTATGATGAATCACTCCGTGTAACCGTTCATCTGCTTTTACTATTGCTTCGTAAGTAACTACATAATCCCCAAGAGATACACCTCCAATGAAATATTTAGTGAATAAAAAAACTCTCATCCCTAAAAGGGACGAGAGTTATTCTCGCGTTACCACCCTAATTCTAAAATCCTGTTTAAGAAAAGATTACATCCATTCTAAAAGGATTTTAGCACTTTTTCCAATGTACTATCATACATGGGTCCTGTTAACGGTAGACATCCGGTAAAACCTACTATCTTTCGGTTTTACACCTCAAAGGTGATTTTCGGTATAGGGCTGAATACTGACTTTCACCATCCGTCAGCTCTCTTTTATCCATTCACTATACGTACTCTTCCTCATCATAGGTTTTTCTTAAGTAATGTAATGATTTAAATATATAAAGAATTTTTTTAATTTTTCTTTATACTAGCAGAAGTTAATGTGAAA
>JAENYW010000215.1 GCA_016841555.1 Tepidibacillus decaturensis | reverse complement strand
GGTCTTGCACCAGGATTAGTTGGAGGTATGCTGGCATCAAGTATTGGAGCAGGTTTCCTTGGCGGTATTATCGCTGGTTTTCTTGCAGGTTATGTGGCAAAATGGTTAAAAGATAGCATTAAACTACCGAAGAATTTTGAAGGACTTAAGCCTATTTTAATTATTCCGTTTCTAGCAACATTAGTTGTTGGACTACTTATGATCTTTGTCATTGGAACTCCTGTAAAAACGCTTATGGATGCTTTAACGGCTTGGCTGACAGGAATGAGCTCTACAAACGCTGTGCTATTAGGATTGATACTCGGTGCGATGATGGCCTTTGATATGGGGGGGCCAGTAAATAAAGCAGCCTATACCTTTGCAGTTGGATTATTGGCAAGCAATGTGTTTGAACCAATGGCAGCAGTAATGGCAGCAGGTATGACACCTCCGTTAGGGTTATGGTTAGCAACAATGTTATCACCAAAGAAATTTACGCTAGAAGAAAAAGACGCAGGGAAGGCAGCATCAGTACTAGGATTTTCATTCATTACTGAAGGAGCGATTCCATTTGCGGCAGCAGATCCGTTTCGTGTTATTCCTTCTATTATGACTGGTTCAGCTGTAGCTGCTGCTTTATCGATGTTATTCCATGTTGGCTTAAGAGCACCCCACGGAGGAATTTTTGTATTGTTTATTCCTCACGCTGTCGAAAACCTACTGATGTATGTTATTGCAATAGCAGTTGGGACAGTTGTCACAGCACTCATGTTGAATATTTTAAAGAAAAGCAATTAAAAAAATATTATAAAGGGATGGGAATTATCCTATTCCCTTTCCCTTTTGTTATTATAAAAGGAGGTTAGCAAATGGATTTGACAGCTTTGATCAATGAAGGATTGATATCGCTAAATTTAGATGCAAAGACAAAGGAAGAAACGATTCAAAAGATGGCAGATAAAATGCAGCAAGCAGGTTCCTTGTCCGATATAAATCAATATAGTAAAGCAGTGCTAGAAAGAGAGAGTAAAGGTTCAACCGGAGTAGGCTTTCATGTTGCTATTCCCCATGGTAAGTCAATCGGTGTAGAAAAACCTGCTTTAGCCTTTGCCAAATTACTAAATCCTATTGATTGGCAATCCCTAGACGGAGAGCCTGTAACAATCGTCTTCTTAATTGCCGTACCTGAAGGAGATACAAGTAACGAACATCTGAAAATTCTTTCGACTCTGTCAAGAAAGCTTATCCATGAAGAATTAAGAAATGAATTACAAGCGGCAAAGACAGAGCAAGATGTTATGAATATTTTAGACACAATTGGATAGGAGATGACTATATGTTTTCTACAGAAGTAACTATATTAAATAAGGAAGGTTTTCATGCTCGTCCTGCCCAATTATTTGTAGAAAAATCGAATAAATATCAATCACAAATAAAAGTGATAAGAGAAGATGGTACAGAAGTAGATGGAAAAAGCATTCTGGGATTAATGACATTAGAATTAACAAAAGGAAAGAAAATCATCATTGAAGCTGATGGTGTTGATGAAAAAGAAGCAGTTGAAGAATTGAGTCAATTAATCGAAAGTAAGTTTGGTGAGGAATAATGTCTGAGAAATTAATAGGTATCGGAGCATCTAACGGAATAAAAATAGGGACAGCCTATTTATATAAGCCAGTTACGGTAAACAGCAAAATAGAACGTGAAACAATTGAAGAAAGTGAAATCAGCAATGAACTGAATCGCTTGGAAAATGCGAAAGAGAACTCTTACGATGAACTTGAGTTATTAATAGAAAAGGTGAAAGAATCTCTTGATACAGAAAATATTGGGATCATTAAGACACAATTAGAGTTTTTAAATGACCCTTCTTTTATTCCTGAAATAGGTAAAAAAATCGAAAAAAATAAATATACAGCTGAAAAGGCAATACAAGAAGTTGTCAATTTTTATTCTAATCTTTTTGCTGGAATGAAGGATGAATACTTAAGAGAAAGAGGGTCAGATATAAAGGATATTGGTAAACGACTCCTTCGTAATTTAGTCAATGAGAAGAGTAATCAGCTATCAGAAATAAACGAAAAGGTCATTCTGGTAACTGATGATTTAACTCCTTCTGATACAGTTCAATTAAATAAAGAATTCGTTCAAGCGTTTGTTACCCGTATCGGTGGAAAAACATCACATACTGCTATTTTAGCTAGAACATTTGATATTCCAGCCGTTTTGGGTATGGGAGATAATATGGCTATCATTCAAAACGGAGATATTCTCATCATCGACGGAAATAGTGGCATTTGTATTGTAAATCCTGATCAGGACGAAATTGAAGACTATCAAAGAAAAGCAGAACAAGAATTTGAATCCGCAAAGCTATTAAAGGAATATATAAATAAGCAGGCAATAACGAAGGATGGTTATCAGATAGAAATAGCAGCGAATATTGGAAATCCTGAAGAAGCAAAGATCGCATTGGAAAAAGGTGCAGAAGGGATTGGCTTATATCGTACTGAATTTTTATTTATGAATAATGACCATTTACCTACGGAGGAAGAACAATATCAAGCATATAAGATGGCATCTGAGACGATGAAAGAAAAGCCTCTAATTATTCGAACGCTTGATATAGGCGGAGATAAAGAATTAAGCTATTTTACCTTTCCTAAGGAGATGAATCCCTTTTTAGGATATCGGGCCATTCGTTTAACGCTGGATAGAAAAGATATTTTTATTACTCAACTCCGTGCTATTTTACGGGCAAGTGCCTATGGGAATGTAAAAATCATGTTTCCGATGATTTCAAGTTTAGCAGAATTCAGATCAGCAAAAGCAATTTATGAAGAAGCTAAAAAGCAACTAAGGGATGAACATATTACTTTTGACGAAAAGATCGAATTGGGAATCATGATTGAAATACCTTCAGCAGCGCTCCTTGCTGACCAATTTGCAAAGGAAGTAGATTTTTTCAGTATTGGAACGAATGATTTAGTCCAATACACGTTAGCTGTAGATCGGATGAATGAAAAGGTAGCTTATTTATATGATTATTTTCATCCTGCCGTTCTTCAACTCATTCAGAAGACAATAGAAGCCTCCCATCAAGCAGGAAAATGGACGGGAATGTGTGGTGGAATGGCCGGAGATCCTGTGGCGGCTCCCATATTGATTGGTTTAGGTTTAGATGAATGGAGTATGGATGCCAGCTCCATTAGCAAAATAAAACAGGTAATATCGAGGTTGGATCGCTCCTCTTGCAAGCTATTGGTTGAAGACATATTCCAACTGGGAACAGTTGAAGAAATAAGAGCCAAGCTAAAAGAATTCTATGATTCTATATAAAAAAAAGCCATTCTAATCAGAATGGCTTATTCTAAACTCTTTTAATATCCCTACAGCTATGACTTTTATGCATATCTATATATATTGCAAATGTTAAATATGATGCTGACGTAAAGGTTGAAGCAGCTTTGTTAGCGTTTGATGATTTTTTTCTGTAATCTCTTCCTTTCTAGGAATAGGGGAATATAGATCGGCTGGATCCTCCCATGTGGCAGGCAGGGTTACAGGTGCAATAGCATGCCATTTTTCTAGCCATGCTTGTGGAAGCTTTCCGATTCCAGCATCCTGCATACCAATCATTTCTAACCAAAGAAAAGCCCATGCTCTTGGTACAACACGCCAAATATCATATCCACCTCCACCCACAGCAATCCATCGTCCTTCTGCATATTGATGGGCAATTTCATGGGCGATCCTTGGGATATGTCGATACATGTCGCTTGTAAGAGAAAGATGAGTAAGCGGATCATAGTAATGGGCGTCTGCTCCATTCTGGGTAACAATGACCTCTGGCTTAAAATAGGCGGCTATTTCACGCATAGATGTCTCATACATTTCTAAAAAGGATTCGTCCTCTGTAAAGGCATCAACAGGGATGTTAAAGGAGTAACCATATCCCTTACCACTACCACGTTCATTCACATTACCTGTTCCTGGAAACAAATATCTTCCTGTTTCATGAATGGAAAGCGTACATACTTCGTTAGTATCATAAAATGCCCATTGTACTCCATCTCCATGATGCGCATCTGTATCTACATACAACACACGTTTTTTATATTTTTTCAGAATATATTGAATGGCAACGGCACTATCGTTATATATACAAAAGCCAGAGGCTTTCCCACGAAAGCCGTGGTGAAGACCTCCTCCTAAATTTAGAGCATGATTTACTTTTCCATCCATAACTAATTCTACTGCCTTTAATGTTGCACCAACAATTAAGGCACTTGCTTCATGCATATTAGGGAAGATTGGAGTATCCTCCGTTCCAATGCCGAAATGTAAAGCCTTCTCCTTTGAGAGCTCTCCTTTTCCTGCCAGCTGAAGCGCCTCAATATATTTGGGATCGTGAAAGAGTGCAATTTCCTCTACAGTTGCCATTCTAGGCGCCGCCATGTGTTTTGTGTCTAGTACTCCTATTTGCTTTAATAAACTGTATGTTAACTCGACACGCAGCTGATTAAATGGATGTTCATCGTGAAATTTATAGTTTTGAAATTGATTTGAGTAGATAAAAACTGCCTCTGATTTCATTTCGTCATCCCCGGTAAATTAGGCCACATTACTTCATAGCCATGATTAGTTAAAGTTTCAATGACACCAATAGGATTCATTGTCTGTATTCGAAATACAATTATCTTATATGTTGTATCTATAGGATACGGATAAATGAGTACACTGTGTATATTAAAGTTGTGTTTACCGATGATATTTGTAACCTTGCTAAGCATTCCTGGAATATTTTCAACCTTAACTTCTAATTGAGAACCAGGCTGATGCGCACCTGTTAACTGAATTAAGGTATAAAGCATATCTTTTTCTGTTATCATTCCAACCAATCGGTCATCCTTTGTCACTGGCAAGCATGCAATTTCCTTTTCATAAAAAATAACGGAAATCTCTTCAACAAAATCAAGAGGATGAACGGTTATCACGTCTTTTGTCATAATCTTTTCTATCGGATTATTTATCCCATCTGTTTTTCCTTTTTTAGTAAAAATAGATGGGCAGGAATCACGTAAATCACGGTCTGATACGATACCAATTACACGATTATCATTATCAATAATAGGAATATGACGGATGTGATTTGTGTTCATTAGTTGAAATGCTGTTTCTATCGTGTCGTCTTTATGTAAAGTAATTACATCTCTTTTCATAATTTCTTCAACAATCATCTACATTCCTCCTAAAGGTTTTAAATTTGAAATCGATTCTTTCGTCGATTTCTACTATTCTCACCTCTGACCTTTCACCTCTAGTAAGCAAGTCATCTATAATGACTTGCTTACTAATACATAAATCGACGATGAAAACGAATACGATCAAATTGTTCTAAAGATGCTTGCTCGATTCTCTTTCCTATTCTTACCATTAAACAGTTTGCAGGATGAGAGCAAATTTCTGGATCATCCG
>JAENYW010000214.1 GCA_016841555.1 Tepidibacillus decaturensis | reverse complement strand
ATAATAGTAAGGAGACAAGTAATGAGTATCCATTCAAGACTTAAACATTTTCCGATTTCATTCTTTGCAGTTGTTATGGGGCTTTCTGGTTTGACAATTGCTTTGCAAAAAACAGAGCTTTTTTTCAACCTTTCATTTACCGTTAGTTATTATTTATTTATCTTTACAGCAATAGTTTTTGTCGTTTTATTAGCTGCGTATGGGTTAAAGCTATTTTTATTTCCAAATGAAGTAAAGGCTGAGCTATATCATCCAATAAAATTGAGTTTCTATCCTACTATTTCCATTAGCTTTATCATGCTTAGTATCATCACATTATCTATATGGGCTAATCTTGCAGAAGCGTTGTGGATAATCGGTTCTATTCTGCATCTTTCTTTTACACTGTTTGTTCTTAAAATGTGGATTGAACAACAAAATTTTCGTATCGAACATATGACTCCTGCTTGGTTTATACCGCTTGTGGGGAATATTTTAGTCCCAATTGCTGGAGTTCCATTAGGATACATTGAAGCGTCTTGGTTTTATTATAGTTTTGGGATGCTTTTTTGGATCGTTTTTTTATCTATCTTATTTAACAGGATTATCTTCCACCATCCTGTACCCACCAAATTGTTGCCAACATTGTTTATCTTTATCGCACCACCATCCATTGGATTTTTGTCTTATTTTAATCTAATAGGACATCAGATTGATAACTTTTCTCGTATCCTTTATTACATCGCTGTGTTTTTTTTACTATCCTTGACAACCTTAGCAAAAAATTTCCTAACATCGAAATTCTATCTTTCTTTGTGGGCCTATTCTTTTCCTTTAGCTTCTATAACAGTAAGTACGCTTGTCATGTACCATGTTTTTGGAGGAATATTCTTTAAGAGCTTTAGTATCCTCCTGTTAGTAGGACTAATACTCAATATTTTGTATCTAATAACTAGAACGATAATATGTGTTCTACGAAAAGGCATTTGTGTAGAAGAATAGCGATCCTAGAAATAAGAAATTAAGGTTTATCTATAAGCTGAAACCTTCCATCAAAATTGGAAGGTTTCAGCTTATTCTGCTCTTTGTAACATTATTATAAACTTAGTTCCTGCTCCTAGATTGCTTTCTACAGAAATTGTCCCTCCGTGTGCTTCAACAAAACTTTTGGCAATCGATAATCCTAAACCTGTTCCTCCTTGATCTCTTGAACGTGAGGAATCAGTACGATAAAACCGTTCAAAGATAAATGGAACATATTCTATAGCTATACCTGGACCGTTATCTATTATTTCGATTAATATATTATTTCCCTTCTTATCCGATTTTAAATGAATAGATACCTTTCCCTTTTCAGGAGTATGACGTAATGCATTTCCTATAATATTAATAATAGCCTGCGTTATTCGATCCGCATCAATAAATGCCATTACCGCATCCTCATTGTGATGAAAGGACATATCTATTTGTTTTTCTTCAGCTAACCACGTAAAATTATCTATCACTCGTTCAGTCAACTGATTTATATTGGTGTTTTCTTTATTTAAAGGCAGCTTCCCTGCTTCTGCTAGACTTAACTGCTGTAAATCATTCACTAGTCGTGATAATCGATAAACTTCATCACTCAGTTGAACAATTACTTCTTGGGTAGGTAGTATTGCTCCCTCTTGTATCGATTCTAAGCGTCCTCGTAATACAGAAAGTGGTGTACGTAATTCATGAGCAACATCAGCAACTAAATTTTTTCGAACCTCTTCATTTTGCTTTAGTTTCATTGACATTTCATTAAAGGCATCAGCAAGCTGATGGAATTCATCCTTTGTTTCAACTACCACCCGATAAGATGTATTACCTTGTGTTAAGTAACGAATACCATCTGTCAACCTTTGCAAAGGCTTCGTTATTCTATTAGAAAAAATAATACCTAAAATAACCGCAATAATAACGGAAATAAGCGTCCCAAAAAGAATGGATGTATTTATCGATTGAATAAACTGTTGCTCTATTGTCTGTAACCCAACGTTTTTTTCTTTATAAAAAATAAATTCACCTATTTTCGTTCCATTAACCAGTAAATCCTCGTGAATTCCAGGTACTTTTATTGAAGATTGTGCTAACCATTTTTGTGCCGTATCCCCTCTAACAAGGCCATCTTGATCAGCAACAACAAGCACTAAGCTAGGCATTCCCACCAAGCTATGATCTCCAATATTCCCTTTACGAGGTTTACCTATTATATTTTTTCTATTCATTAGTAAAAATTCTTGAATCTGATCCCACGATCCATAAGATTGATAGTATTCCATTAGTAATTCCCGCCAATAAAGAATACGTTCTGCTTCATTTTGGCTCACATACATTTCAAAGTCATTTTCTATTTTATTTTGAAAATAAAGAGATTGCACCAAAGCCATTAAAATAACGATACTACTAAACGCAATAATTATTTTCACTTGAAGCTTCATAGCTCTCCTCCAAAACGATAACCAATACCATACATGGTTTGAATGTATTTGGGATCAGCTGGATCTTGTTCTACCTTTTTCCTTAGATTGCTGATGTGGGTATCAATGGAGCGTTCGTAATTGACATACGCTTCTCCCATTGCAATATTCATAAGCTGAAGACGACTGTAAACTCGACCTGGTTTTCCTGCTAAAGTATGGAGTATTTTAAACTCCGTTGGCGTTAAATTGACTCTTCTCCCATTAACATAGACTTCATAGGTAGAGGTATTAATGGTTATTTCTCCTCTTATAATCACTTCTTCCTCTTCATCCTGCTCGTCTGATGTACGTCGTAACACAGCTTTCATTCTAGCAGTTAATTCTCGTAAGCTAAAGGGTTTGGTAATGTAATCATCTGCTCCTAGCTCTAATCCTAACAATTTATCTATCTCCTCAGCTTTCGCTGTAAGCATAATAATTGGCATTTTTTTATAAATGGAGCGAATTTCTCTTAGACTTTGATATCCATCCATTTTAGGCATCATTACATCTAATAGAATTAAATCATATTGATTAGCCTTTACTTTTTCTACCGCTTCAATCCCATTTTCCGCTTCATTTACATCATAGCCTTCATTTATCAAATATGAACGAACCATTTCACGTATGCTAACTTCATCGTCCACGACTAAAATGTTTCTTTTCATACTACAGCCTCCATTATCAAAAGAAAACTTGGCAATTGCCAAGCCTTCTTCCCTTTATGTTTAATTATTTCTTTCTCCACTTGGTCCTCTACCTTGACCTTGACCTGATCGTGGTCCTTTTCCTTTAAATTCACGTCCCTTTCCTTCCTTTGGTCCCATTTCCGTTCTTTTAATCGCTTCTTTCATACTTTCTTCCATTTTCTCTAGCATGGTTGCTTTTTGTTCTTCTGTAATCTTTCCATCTTTAACTAGCTTATCTAATTGTTCCGTCCTAGCTTTGATCATTTTTTCAAGAAGTTGTTCGGTAGATATTCCTTTATCATTCGCAATTTGTTCAATCGATTTACCCGAAGCTCTTAATTGATACAGTTCTTCATCTGAAAGACCTAGGATTTCTGTTAATGTACCATGCATAGAACGATCAAAATACTTTCCCACCCGATATCCTGCTTGAAGTGCTTGCCCATCTTGGTTGACATTTAATAATGGAGCTTGAAGTATGTTACTCATATCATCTTCGGCATTACCTATTACTGGAGCAAGCATTGCTCCAAAACCCATTGCAACTACCAACGCTCCTACAAAAAATAATTTTGTTATTTTCATCTTTTATTACTCCTTTACGTTTTTAATTAAAAGTTAGCTTCTAACTTTCAACTTTAGTTTAACCAAAGAGTCTTCAGATGATTTTTATAAATGTTTAAGAAAATGTCAAGATTCCTTTTTTACTTATATACCGAGAATATGGTATCCACTATCCACATGAATTACTTCACCCGTAATACCTCTTGAAAGAGTACTCATTAGGAAAAGGGCTGTATCACCGACTTCTTCCGCATTTGTCGTTCTTCTAAGCGGAGATTTTTCTTCAATATTGTAGAGGATTTTGTTAAAATCTCCCACCCCTTTAGCTGATAATGTACGAATAGGACCCGCTGAAATAGCATTTACACGTATTTGTTTTTGTCCTAAATCATTGGCTAAATATTGAACGCTGCTTTCTAAAGCGGCTTTCGCTACGCCCATTACGTTATAATTTTTTATTACTCTTTCTCCACCAAGATAGGTCATTGTAACAATACTACCACCTTCTGTCATTAAAGGCTCTGCGTAGCGAGCTACTGAAACCAATGAATATACACTAATTTCCTGAGCCATCAAATAACCATCTCTTGATGTATCCACATATCTTCCTTCTAGCTCTTCCATTTTTGCATGGGCAATGCTATGTACTAAACCATGAAGGATACCTACATCCTTTTTCAAATGTTCAAATAAATTTATCACTTGATCATCCTTTGTTACATCACAAGGATATACCAATGAATCCGGCATATCTTGTGTTAAAGAGAGAATATTTTTTTCAAATCGCTCTCCTTGATAAGTAAAAATCAATCTTGCTCCAGCACTATGTAATGATTGTGCAATTCCCCAAGCAATACTACGCTTATTCGCAACTCCCATTACTAAAATATTCTTTCCTGATAAAAGCTGATTCACCCTTTACACCTTCCTCTAATCTACTTTTAGGACCTGATACTAATATATGATATAAATTTTACATGAACTTTTTTAGTTTTTCAATTGAATACCATCAACATTTTTAATCAAATAAAAAACGGGCCACTTTTAGCCCGCTATGATGTACTTATTTTAAAATTTGTTTTCAAGTACAATCTTTTCTGCATAATCTCCTATGTATGGTAGTTTAAATCTTTCTCCTTGATACGCTTTAATCATCATTACAATCCATAGAATAAAGCCACCAAGAGTTACTAATAAGCTGATTAAACCTCCAATAAACGGTATAAATGATGAGATTAAATTAATAACAAATAGTCCACCAAAAAGTATCGTAGATTGCATTGCATGGAATTTTACATACTTACTATTCTTTTCGATGAAATAAAAGATGATACCAGTAATAAATGCACCAAGATAGCATAGTAAGGCAGCTAGATTGTTATCTAAGCCTGTAGAAGATTTCATATTAAAATCTTCCTTTGTCTCATTAGTAACAAGTTCCTCCGTATTTTGATTGTTTTCATCCATATTTTTTACCTCCTTCTACGATTTTACATGCCACATTTTAACATGTTTCTGCATGTTTTACAATGTTTTTTTTAATCTTCATAATTTTCATACAAAAAGTATATAGCCTCATTATCACATATGTACGCTTTAGATAGTAATCACAGCTCTCATTCTTCCTTTTATCATACTACTTTTATTTTTTTAGAAAAAGAAACTCAATCATTCGCCTTTTTCACTTTTTTTTGATATATTAATGTATTAAAGAATCCTTATCATTTCATTCGTTAATTTATGAAAGGAGATATGAT
>JAENYW010000213.1 GCA_016841555.1 Tepidibacillus decaturensis | reverse complement strand
CGTCCTAACATATCCATATACATCATCATTAATAAAAAAGGAGTACCATGATCCTGTCTTCAGCACATCATATGTATTTCTCAAGCTAGTCATTTTTTTATACCATTGAAGGATTTCTTGATTCTCTCTTCCCCATGGATAGGGTTTACGATTCAATGGCTCCTCTATTCCTTCTAACCCAACTTCATCTCCATAATAGATGCAAGGAACTCCTGGAAAGGTCATCTGCCATAGTACAGCAAGCTTTAATTTCTGTATTACTATCTTTTTTTTCTGCGATTCTGGGAGACGATCAGATATCCCTTCTTCAATTACAGATAAAATTCTTGGTGTATCATGGCTTCCTAATGGATTCATCAAGCTGTAAAAATGATGAATAGGATAATTTTCGTATAAGCTCATCAGTATGTTATGTGTTGTTTCCGCTGTTATATTGCTAAGAAGAAAATCAATGATTGTATTACGAAATGGATAATTTGTTACGGAATCCAGCTCATCATTGGTAAAATATTTACGCCTTACCCCGTAGCTAACTTTATTTGAAGCATCCTCCCACACCTCACCAATTAAAACCGCATCCGGATCACGCTTTTTCATTGTTTTGTTAAATGCCTGTAAAAAATGATCTGGTAGCTCGTCAACAACATCTAAACGCCAGCCTTTAATTCCTTGATTCTGCCAATGCTTTAATACACTACGCTCATCATAAATGATAAAATTTTGATACGATGGCTCTAATTCATTTACATTTGGCAGGACATCAATTCCCCACCAGCTTTCATATACATCAGGATATTTACTAAATCGATACCATCTATAATACGGGGAATCCTTTGATTGATAAGCTCCTACAGTACCGTAATTCCCTTCTTTATTAAAATAAATACTATCGCTTCCTGTATGACTAAATACACCGTCAAGAATGATGGATATACCTTGGCTTTTTGCATCCTCCACCAACTCTTGCAGTGCTTGATTACCGCCAAACATTGGATCAACTTTATGATAATCTCCTGTATCATACTTATGATTACTGACAGCTTCAAATATTGGGTTTAGATAAATCACTTTAATCCCTAAAGCCTTCAGATAGGAAAGCTTTTTCTTAATTCCTAATAAATTCCCACCAAAAAAATCCCAGTTGACAATTCTCCCTTCCTCATCACGTATATATATAGGATCATTCTCCCAATCGGAATGAAGCAGACTATTTTTTTTGGGTTGATTAATTTTCCCATCTTCATTTCCATTAGCAAAGCGATCAACAAAAATTTGATACATAATCGCTTCCTTAAACCAATCAGGTGGCAGCAGTTCATTTTTATTTACCGTAATTTGATAGGACCTGGGAATATGGTCTGAACATTCTCCAATGCCTCCATAGCTTTCGGCATTATTTCCATAATAAACAATATTCCCATTTTTATGAATCACAAAATAGTACCACATTAACGTTGGAGTACATGGAGCAGCGATTGTTACTTCATATAACCCTTTGTTTTGGTGATTCTCAACCAGTGTCATATCTATTTCATCTTTTTGACTGTTATCTTCTCTCCATAGATGTAGCTGAACAGCATTGATGTAATCTGCTGTTACTTGGATGCGAATAATGACAGTCTGCTTACAAGAAATTGCACCAAAGGGTTCTCGATACAATGCTTGATGAGAATCATGAATAATCCATTTTTCCATTACGGTTCAACTCCTGTTTTTTACCATATATGCCAATACTCCCGTTGCTGATAACGGGAGAAAAGGAAGGTTAAAGATTGATTAGATATGCGTCTACTAGGTAATAATCACAGGATCTATTTCCCATATACCAGCTGCATATTCTGAAATGGTTCGATCACTAGAAAATTTACCTGAATGAGCGATATTGATAATGCTTTTATGCATCCAACTAAAACGATCTCGGTAAGCTTTATCGATTGTTTCGTGGGCTTCGATATATGCTGATAAATCTTTCAATACAAAAAAATAATCATGGTTAATAATACTATAGTAGATGGTTTTGAAATCAACATCCCCTTGAACAAAGAAGCCATTAACCAATTGATCTATAATCGTTTTTATTCTTATATCATTATTATAAACGTCTCTAGCATGGTAGCCTCCGTATTTATAAAGATCCAAAACTTCCTTTGATTTTAATCCAAAAATGAAGATATTATCGTCCCCAACTTCATCGTGAATCTCAATATTAGCACCGTCAAGGGTTCCTAAAGTTAGGGCACCATTCATCATAAATTTCATATTTCCTGTTCCTGATGCTTCCTTACTAGCTGTGGATATCTGTTCACTAACATCTGCAGCTGGCATTATTTTCTCCGCTAAAGAAACACTATAATTTTCAATAAATACTACTTTAATTTTATTTTTAATCTTTTTATCATTATTCACAACATCACCAACCGTGTTGATGAGCTTAATGACATTTTTAGCCAAATGATAGCCTGCAGCAGCTTTTCCTCCAAAGATAAAGGTTCTTGGAATCATTGGCAAATCGGGATTATTTCTTAAACGATTATATAGATACATAATATGAAATACATTCATTAATTGCCTTTTATATGCATGTATTCTTTTCACTTGAATATCAAAGATAGAGTCTGGATCGACAATAATATCTCTTTGGCGCTTTATCAGGTCCGCTAATGCTCGCTTATTTTCTTGCTTGATAGCAAACAATCGCTCTTGAAAATCGTTATCATCGGCATGATGAAGCAAATTAATTAAATCAGTAGGATGCTCATGCCAGCTAGAACCTATTTTATCGGTGATAGCTTGTGCTAATTTTGGATTAGCTAATAGCAACCATCTTCGATGAGTAATTCCATTTGTTTTGTTGTTGAATTTATATGGAGTAAATTGATAAAAGTTATTCATTACCTGTTTTTTTAATATATCCGTATGATCCTTTGATACACCATTAACCGAATAGCTTCCTACTACGGCTAGGTGAGCCATTCTTATATGCCCATGGCCAATAATAGCCATTTCACTGATTCGATCCCACTCACCAGGATATTTATTCCATAAATCCTTGCAGAATCGTTCGTTTATTTCTTCAACAATCATAAAAATTCTTGGAAGAAGAAGTTTAAATATATCAATTGCCCAGCTTTCCAACGCTTCTATAAGGATGGTATGATTCGTATAGGATATGGTATTGCTTGTTATATGCCATGCCTCATCCCAATCAAGTCCTTCTTCATCCATCAGTATTCGCATTAATTCAGGAATAGCTAATGCTGGATGGGTATCATTAATATGAATCGCTACTTTATTTGGTAAATCCCTAATGTCATCAAATCGGCTTTTAAATCGACTTAGAATATTTTGCAAGCTTGCTGATACAAGAAAATACTGTTGCTTCAGCCTTAAAATTTTTCCTTCGCGATACGTATCATCAGGATATAAAAACTCAGTAATTGCCTCTGTAGAACGTTTATACTCGATAATTCTGTGGTAATCCTTATGGTTCAATAAGTGAAAATCAACATCCTTAATCGCTGATTCTGCACTCCATAGCTTTAGGGTATTTACTGTTCTGTTATTATAGCCAACAATTGGAACATCATAAGGAACCGCTAAAACCGGTTCATAATTTTCATGTGTAACCTTAAATTTTCCTTCCTTTTCCTCTAAATGAACATCACCCCAAAAGCGAATTTCCTTTGCTTTATCAAATTTACGGTACTCCCAAACAAATCCCTCACGTAACCAATAATCATGTAGCTCTATTTGATAGCCATCCACTAATTTTTGTTCAAACTGACCATATTTATAACGAATTCCGTAGCCATGTCCTGCTAATTGTAGAGATGCTAAAGAATCCATAAAGCCTGCTGCCAGACGCCCTAACCCACCTCCACCAAGACCAGCATCCGGTTCTTGGTTCTCAATATTATCTAAATCAACATCTAATTCACTTAAGCCTTCTTTAACAATCTTTCTTATCCCTAAATTAATTAAATTACTTTTTAACAAGCGTCCAATTAAAAATTCTAAGGATAAATAGTAGACCTGTTTTTCTCCTTTTTCACGGTAGGTTCTATTCGTATCAATCCAATTTTTACTGATATACCCTCGTACCATGCTTCCCAACGTCTTATAATGATCAATGGTAGTCGCTTCTTTAAGACTTTTACCGTGCATATACTCAAGTTTATCAAGATACGCTATTTTAAATGCTTCTTTACTTGTAAACATCTTGTTGTCTCATCCCCTTATTTATGGAGCAATTGTTGATATAGCTGTATATACCTTTTAGCAGATTGATTCCAGCTATAGTCCCTTTGATTGATGTTACTTATTATTTTATCCCAAGTATTTTTATCGTGATAATAGTGGATAGCTCTTCTTATCGTATACAGCATGTCATGTGCATTATAATTACTAAAGCTAAATCCATTTCCTTCTTCCGAAAACTCGTTATAAGCTTGAACCGTATCTCTTAGTCCGCCTGTTTCCCTAACAATCGGAACTGTCCCATAGCGAAAGCCAATAAATTGACTAATTCCACAGGGTTCATAAAGTGAAGGCATCAGTAACAAATCGGAGGCAGCATATATTTTCCTAGAAAATCCCTCATCAAATGTTAAATGAACGGACATTTTCTTTGGATATCGATAGGCAATATCACTTAGCATGTGTTCAAACTGATATTCTCCTGTTCCTAATACGACAAATTGAAGGTTATCCTGTAATAATTCTTCCAATATATGTATAACTAAGTCAATCCCTTTTTGAGAAACCAATCGTGTAACCATCGATATCATTGGAACATTTTTATTAATTGGAAGATGTAACATATCCTGAAGCAGCATTTTGTTTTGTGCCTTTGAATTTTTGTTCCTATATTTAATAAAAAGATGCGGATCATTTGTTGGGTCATATACTTCATAATCAATTCCATTTTGAATACCGTATAAATCATCATTTCTTTTTCTTAACAACCCATCTAACCCAAAGCCAAAATACGGATACTGAATTTCCTTTGCATAGGTATCACTTACCGTTGATATCACATCTGAAAAAATTAAACCTGCTTTCATAAAGCTTACTCTCCCATGATATTCCATACTTTCATTATTAAAATATTCATGACCAAGATCGATAATATCTCCTAATACTTCATAGGGAAACAATCCTTGATATTTTAAATTGTGAATGGTAAAGACTGTCCGTATATCTTTATAAAAAGGTTTATCACGATAATGGGTTTTTAAAAACAGGCTAACTAATCCTGTGTGCCAATCATTTAAGTGTATAATCTGTGGCTTTATATCTAAATACGGAAGAGCTTCCAATACAGCCCGTGCAAAGTAAGCAAAACGTTCTGCCTCATCAAATGAATCCCCATATCCATATATTCCATCTCTTTTAAAATAATATTCATTATCTATAAAATAATAATGAATATCGTCGTGTCGTAATTCCTCACGCCCCAAATATTGTTTTCTCCAGCCTAGA
>JAENYW010000212.1 GCA_016841555.1 Tepidibacillus decaturensis | reverse complement strand
GGGAATATGCTAAAAGTTTTATACATTTTGTAAAGCAATTACGTGGAATAAATTCATCATCAAATAAGATCATTAAGAATTTCGAGAATTATTTTAAAGTAGTTAAAACGCTTGTAGGTATTGATGAAAAAGTGTTTTTTCCAACTTTCGTTGTAGTAGATACTAGAAATTTTACGGTGGGTTGGGTTGGTAGAATTGATAGGCAAGAATATCGAGTATTAAAAGGATATGATTTAGTAAAGAACGCTATTAAAGATCTAAAGGTTCATTTTGATACAAGAATTTATTCTGAAAATTATGTTCCTAGAGAGCAGATGGTGGAGTTTTATCAATCACTCGATTGTTTTGTATGTTCAAGTAGATCTGAACATCTTCCTATGCCTATTCTAGAGGCTGCAGCATGTGGTGTACCAATCGTTACGACAAATGTAGGAATTGTACCAGAGCTTATAAAAAATAATTATAACGGTCTTATTGTGGATAGGAATGTAGATGCAATTAAGAATGCTGTTCAGTATCTTATCGATCACCCTGAAATTAGAGATTCTTTTAAAGAGAATATAAGAAAGACAATCTTGGATAGCTGGACATGGGAAAAACGTGGAAAAGACTGGGAATATTTCTTTAAATCTATTTAAACTGCTAGAAAAGTGAGGATACTTAGTGAAGATATTATATGTAATAAATAAATCGAATGTTGGGGGATTACAAACCACAACAAGAAATAAAATTAAAGCAATGAAAAACGGTGGAATTCAAGCAGATGTGATTTTTTTGGAGCATGGCGATGGAGAATATTTATTTAAAAATATTTCTTTTTCCTATGTAAAGAATAATAATCAATTTACTGAAAAGGTTATTCTCGAGCAATATGATATTATTTTATTTGTAAATTCCCTTACATTACTTAACCATGTTCCTTCTAATTTTAATGGAAAGTTAATTTATGAATTACGTGGATGGAGTCCAGGTGTTGAAAAGGAATTATCTAAGAATACTAATTTGGATCGAATTGATGGAGTTTTCTGTATTGCAAATCACATTATTGAATTAGTAAAACCGTATTTTAATAAACATATACCTATTTTAGTTGAAGGAAATACAATTGATCCAGAATTTAAATATATTACACCTATTAAAAGACAGGATAACAACAATGTAAATATTCAACCAAAGAAAGGCCACTTAGTTATAGCTTTTGTTGGTAGAGTAGAGAACCAAAAAAATTGGATAGAATTTGTTAATATATGCCGGTTAGTAGCAAAAAAGAACAAAATTGAGGTATGGATTATTTCTAATCCAAATACTTCGAAAATGCTTAAAGATATGATAAATGAATTATCTAAATCTCATATTATCGTTAAAACGAAACATGTGCCTTTTGAAAAAATGCCAATCATTTATTCTAAAATTGCAGATTCAGGTGGGTGTTTACTTTCCACATCAATCCGAGAAGGTTTAGGGAATTCAATTTTAGAACCTATGGCTTGTATGTGTCCAGTTGTAAGTTCTGATAAACCAGGTAAAAATGAGATAATCATTCACGGTAAAAATGGTTTTCTCTATCCATTAGGTAATATTAAATCAGCTTCAAAGAGAATAGATATTGTGATAAATAACACAAAGGTTAGAAACCAATTGGTACATTCAGGATTGAAAACAATAAATGAAAATTACGGTCAAAAGGCTTATGTAGAACGTTTTTTAAAACTACTATCAAAAATATAGTGTATATATTCAAGAGATATTATCTTTATAGAGGATGGTGTTTAAGATTAAAATTCTTTTTATAATGGAAAAATCAAATATTGGTGGATCTCAAATAACGACTTTAAATAGAATGAAAGCTTTACAAAGTGTAGGAATTGAATCAGAGGTTGTTTTTTATAAGCGTGGAAATGGTGAGAAATTTTTTTCAAATGTACCAAGTTATATAGTTGGAAGTTTTCATGAACTAGAAAAAATTATTGAACAAGGTTTTTTTGATTTGATTTCCGTCATATACACAAGACAGTATGTAAAGAAAATAAGAGAGATCTTTAATGGGGTAATTATTTATGAAATACGAGGAATTAGTGGGAAAATAAAAAAACATCTAGAGGGATTTAATAAGAATAATCCCTTTGATGCTATAATTTGTAATGCAGAACACCTAAAAAAGTGGGCAATGAATGTTGTGAAGGTTAATATTCCAATTTTTGTAGATTGGAATACAATAGATGAAACCTTTTACTATAGAGAGGATATAGCTCATAGTTCTTTTCCTAAAACAGATGAAAAAGTAATAGCATTTATTGGAAGAGTGGATCGAAATAAAAATTGGTCTGAATTTTTGTCAATTGTCAATAATTTAGATTTATCTGATCTTGAATTTTGGTTCGTTTTTGATCCTAGTACCTCTCCAGAATTACCTATGTTAAAAAAACAATACCAACAATATGATATTGAAAATAAGGTAAGGTTAATTGAGAAAATACCATATGACGATATGCCTTTCCTTTATTCTTATATTTCTCGTTCAGGAGGATGCTTATTATCAACTTCACTTTTAGAAGGGTTAGGGAACCATATTTTGGAGGCTATGGCTTGTAATTGTCCAGTTATTAGTTCAAATAGTCTAGGAAAAAATGAAATAATCACTCATAATAAAAATGGGCTATTATATGAAACTGGAGATATTAACGGGGCAAAAAAATGGTTGCTAGAGTTATTACAAAATAAAACCCTAAGAGATAGAGTAATATATGAAGCGAATGAAACCATACAGAAGAAGTTTAGTAAAGAAAAATATGTAGAAAATTATTTAGATATAATATATTTTTTAATAAAAAAAAGAAATGAAAAGACTTAGAAGGTAATGTTTTTCAAAGAAGAAAAACATTACCTTTATTAGTAAAGCCTTTTGTTGCATTCCTAGTATCAAAAATCATGGGGGAATAATCAACAATGTTTTGATATGGTATATTTTGATGATCTGTTAAAATTACAGTACAATCATGACTATTGATTGCCTCTTTATTAAGTTCAATAGAAAACAGTTTTTTATCTTGAATTGTAATTTGATTAACATAAGGATCATGATAGTCTACTTTTACGTCCATTGATAATAGTTTCTCCATAAATAATAAGGCTGGCGATTCTCGAACATCGTTAATATTTTTTTTATATGTTATACCAATAACGAGAATTTTAACTAAGTTTAAAGGTTTGTTATTGGGTAGAATCTTTATTAAACGATTAATTAAATACATTGGCATATTGTCATTCACTTGCTTTGAAACGGATATTAACTGTAAGTCTATACTACTTTGTCTAGCTTTCCATAATAGATAAAGAGGATCGATGGGAATACAATGCCCTCCTATTCCAGGTCCTGGATAATAAGGTGTGAAACCGTATGGTTTTGTACTAGCTGCTTCGATTACTTCCCAAATATTAATGTTCATTTTGTCACTTAACGCTAACATTTCATTCATTAGTGAAATATTAATTAATCTTTGGGTATTTTCTACCATTTTAGTCATTTCAGCCACTTTTGCAGAAGATACTGGAACTACTTGATTAAAAATCGTTTCGTATAATTTTACTCCTTTATCAGTACATCGATTTGTTATGCCACCTATTATTTTAGGGACATCTTGTAGTTTATATTCTTTTTGTCCTGGATCAATACGTTCAGGAGAATAAACTAAAAATAAATCTTCACCTATTTTAAATCCCTTTTTTTCAAGTACAGGCTTAATTTCTTCTTCAGTGGTGCCAGGATAAGTAGAACTCTCTATAATTATTAACTGTCCTTTTTTTAAATAGGGAATTGAACTATTAATTGAATGTTTAAGAGCAGTTAAATTTGGATTGTTTTCATGATCTAATGGAGTGGGTACGGTTATGATAATTGTATTTACATGTTTGATTAGATCATAATTAGTTCCTATCATAAATCTTCCAGTTTCAAATAATTTAGTGATATCTTTGTCTGTAAAATCTGATAGGTAAGATTTCCTTTGTATAAGTTTTTCTATTTTTGAATAATCAATATCTATACCGTAAACATAATAATTTTTTTCTAAAAATAGCTGAACTAAAGGAAGTCCAACATAACCTAGCCCTATGATGGATACACTTTTTTCTCTATTATTTATTTTGATCAACTCCTTTCTCAACTAATTGATTAATGTCGATTTTTGAACGTTGTCCAGTTGGAAAACCTCCTCTTAAATTAGTTGAAGATATATAGTAGGATAATGCCTTATTATATTTGTTAATAACATTCTTGTAATATTTCTTTGATTTATAATATCCAAGTTTTCTTTTTGTCACTTTATTTGCTAAAACAATGCGATAACCAGACCTGACAGCAATAACTTGTAATAAGAAAGGATTAAGTAGAGAGTTATAGCCAAGCCTTTTAATAAACTGTCTACTTATAGCAAATGGTTCAATCATTAACGAAGAATTTAATAAGTCAGGCCTTTTTAAAATAATGTTTAAAAAATAGTTTAAAGCGTGTATCGACCTTTTATAAATAGGGTTAGATATATATATGTTCTTTAGAAATTGACTTACATTATTAAGAGCAATGTCATTCTTTTTTTCAATAGCTCTAATAAAGGATGTTAAATCTTTTGGTGATATATAATGGTTTCCATCTAAAAATACAAGGATATTACCAGTACTGATAGAGGTACCAAGTACACGTGCCTCAGCCTTACTTTTATAATTTCTTATTAAAATTTTTACTTGTTTCTTATATAAGAGTCGTTTTAATTTAGAATTTATTGAGTGAACGATAAGAATAATCTCATTAAACCTAGTTGCTTTAACTGATGTAATTAATTTTAAAATTTTATGAGAGGGTTTTTTAACTGTAATTATTGCAGTTTTACTTAAAAGGTGTGAGGTTTTTAGCCTTGGTTTTTTACTAGGATTCAACTCGTTTTTAATCTCAATATCATTAAAAGAATTACTAAAAAAGTAAGAAAGACTTTCCAAATGATCGCCAATAATACGGGCTGTTGACATGTTCAATTTAGTTTTATTCCAGTATCTTCTATGAAATTTTGGCCTAACCTTGTTAGTAGTAATTACATTAACAGAAACGGGGGAAGTAATTTTTAATTTTTTTTCCATTGCAAGAGCTTGTGCTAGAGGAGGTACTGCTAAATTCATCCACCCTATTTCTTGAACTGCTTTTTTACTTAATGCATGAGGTATGGCAACTAAAGAATTAATTTCTAAATGTTCGTGATCAAAGATTTGATTAAGTGCTAATTTACAAATATTAATATAATGAGGTCTTGTTATTTTTTTTTTATTTAGTATTAAATTTAGTGCATTTAATGCTACATCTGATCCTTGACGAATAGCATCGATAAATGGCTGTAATTGTTTATGGGAAATAGGAATATCGCAATCCAAAAATAAAATAATATCTCCAGATGCATAATTTGCTCCTAACGCTCTGCCGACATTGTGCCCTAGTAT
>JAENYW010000211.1 GCA_016841555.1 Tepidibacillus decaturensis | reverse complement strand
ACTTTTCAAATTGCCTTTCAGAAGATATTCTAGCTGCAACTTTGCTTGCAGAAATACCATGATGAATAAGAATTTCAGCTATACTTAAAGACATAGCATAGATAATGTCATAATTATTAGCATCTATTTCATTCATTTGATTTCGATATGTTAAATCAAACTTTATATTATCTAACGATAACTTCATAAGATCCTTTGAAATATGATCATATGTCCAGTTTGGTTCGTCAGCTACCAACAGAATATTCTTTTTTTTATTTTTCATTCTATCACCACTCAGACTATGTTTAATCAATTTTTATAATAATTTATGCTTATATAGCTTTATCTGTTCATCATATTGACATGTATTCAATTAGTTTGTACTAATGCCGTGCCATATTAAAACATCTAAGCATAAACTATATTAATGTTAAAATAAGAGAAGGTGAATAATTTGAGAAAGAAGCCATTATGTATGTCTGTATATGTATTTGGAGATTACTCTAGATATATTCCTTATTATGTATACAGCATTCTTAAAAGCTATCCAGAATATTATGTAATAGTATTTTATATGGGTCATTTATCAGAGTCAGAAAAAGAAAGCCTCAATAGGATTAAAGATCAGTTATCAAGTAACTTTGAAATAAAAGAGGGATACTACAAACATCTAGATTACCTAAATAGAAAAATCAAAAAAGCACTTAGATTCTTGATTCCTTACAAAGAGTTTAAAGAATTTGAAAATGTATATATTGGCGATGTGGATTTTTTAATTTTAAACGAGAAACCAGGATTACTACAAGAACACCTTGAACACAGTAAGAAAATCGGATTACCATTCAGTAATAAAATCCGTAATCATTCAAAAAGGTTAACTGGTCTGCATTTTATAAGGACTGATGCTTATTATTCTAAAATGGAAACAGTGATTTCCTCTTATTTAAATAACATTGATAAATTGACCAAGGATTTTAAGACATTAAAAAATATTGAAGAATTTTTATATAAAATCGTAAACGAAACATTTGGATATGGAAAAATAAATGAATACCCTTTTAGGCCACATCACGGGATACATTTAGGGATGCTTAGAAAAAATCAGATTAAAGATTTTGATAAATATATAAAAAATGAGAATAAAACACCGCATAGACTCCCTCCTTTATCAGATATAAAAGAGCAGTTGTCAGCTTTCTATAAAGATGACTTATTTAAAGAGTTATTAAAAATAAACCCTATACCAGAAATGGATGAATTAACTCAGAAATTAGGTTTCTAGATTATTGGTAATTTTTTTATCCGATTAGAAAAGGGCTGTTGCAAAACGAACTGAATAGTTCGTTTTGCAACAGCCTCTTTTAACTATTAACTTCTTTCAAACCAATGTATGGTTCTTTTAAGACCCTCTTTAAAGGATATACTCGGTTCATAACCAATCAATTGCTTCGCTTTCGTAATATCAGCCAGTGAGTCTTTTACATCCCCTATTCTTTCATTCGCATGAATTGGTACCATTTGCTTATCTAATATAGAATTAATACTTGAGACCAATTGATTCAAATTAATTCTATTACCCGTTCCTACATTAATTACTTCTCCACTAATATTAGCTGCTTTTGCTGCTAAAAGATTAGCGGAAACAACATTATCAATATAAGTGAAATCTCGAGATTGACTACCATCACCATAAATAATTGGACGTTCAGACTGAAGAATGGAATGAATAAACTTTGGGATGACTGCAGAATATTCAGAATGTGGATCTTGTTTTGGACCAAATACATTAAAATAGCGTAGGGAAATAGTCTCGATTCCATAAATATCATGAAAGATTTTGCAATATAGTTCACCAGCATACTTGCTAATTGCATAAGGAGATAGTGGATTAGCGTTCATATCCTCTCTTTTTGGCAGTATCATCGTATTCCCATAAGCAGATGAGGATGCCGCATAAATAATCCGATGAACATTATTCTTCACTGCTGCCTTCAATAATTTCACAGTTCCTCCTACATTTACTTCATTACTTAGAACAGGATTTTTAATCGACTTAGGGACGCTTGTGACAGCTCCTTGATGATAAATAACATCTACACCTCGAGTGACCTTTAGAAGCAAGTCGTAATCAAGAATACTTCCTTCAAATACTTCTATATCTTTTTCAAAAGAAGAAATATTTTCTTTTTTACCTGTAGAAAAATCATCTATGATTCGAACCTTTTCTCCTTTATTTAATAATGCATAAACGATATGAGAGCCAATAAATCCTGCTCCTCCTGTGACCAAATTAAGTGTTGTCACTTTCTTCCCTCCTTATCATTATTAATATAGAAGTTGAAAGTAACTTTTGTTCTTATATTTTTTAAAAAAACTAATGATTATCTATTTTTGTTTTCCCTTTTAATTTTTTAATTAAAGATCTATTTTTATTTCCGTCTGTAAAACCTCCTCGATTATTAGTTAATTTTAAATAATAGTTTATAGCTTCAATATGATCTCCTAAAAAAATATCCAATGCTTTATATTTATCTTTATCATTTAACCGTTCACTAGATACATCGTAGTTTTGCTTTAGCTTTAATGAATAAGGGGATTCTATTTTATAGTTATTCATCAAAGCTTTTAGATAAAATAGAGGAGGAATACATAAGTCATTAATACCTACTTTATTAATGACGCTACGATGAATAGCATGAGGTACTGTAACTAATGAGTTATTTAATAATGTTGGTTGTTTTATAGATAAATTCAGAAAATATTTAATTGCACTTAATGTATCGATTGGATGAATAAAATTCAATAAATAATCATTATTATTTAAAGCAATATCCACCCCATTTTCTACTGATTTAATAAAGGTCATCATCTCTTTAGTACTTACTTGTAAATTACTATCTATAAACAGAATCACTTTTCCATTACTGTGAGCAGCTCCAATAGCTCTAGTCATAAATACCCCTATTGATTGAGGATAATTAAAAATAATTGCACCCATTTTCTTCACTCTTTTAATTATTAATGGATTTAATTGATAACCAACAATAATAATTTCATCAACGTTTTGACGAATAGATTTAACCAATTTAATTAAATATTTTGATTTCCCCTCACAGGAAATAACTACACTTCGTTTCACATTTTTTCTCTTTTTTTTGACATTTATAGTATCTAATAATTTCCTATTTCTACCATCATAAAATCCGTTTCTCACACCAGTTTTACTTATCATATAATTTATTGCTTTTAGATGATCACCAATAACTCTACTAGTTGATTGTGGATAAGGGGAATTTGGGGCTAAGGTATAATGTTGCTTAGGTCTAATTTTGTTCGTATAGATAACATCTATAGGTTCAGAGACCTCAATTATTAAATTCTGTTCAACACATATTGCCTGAACTAAAGGTGGGTCGATAAGATTCCACCAACCTATTTTATTAACAGCATGTCGACTCAAAGCGTTGGGGATACTTCCCATAGTATTAACCAATAGATCTTCTCTTTTCAAAAAAATATTTAATGCTCTTTTAGATACAGCGGTTGGGTGAGGTAAGGTATTTCTATACATCGTCCAAGTTAAATCATTTAAGACTACATCAGCACCATTTTGGATTGCAATGATATATGGTAGAATCTTTTTTGCTTGAATAACAATATCAGAATCAATAAAAACTAAAATATCTCCAATTGCCTTATTCGCTCCTAACGCTTTCCCTACATTAATCCCTAAAGGTTTTTCATATTCTATTAATTTACAGCCCAAGGATTTTACAATGTAGCTTGTTTTATCAGTTGAACCATTAAGTACAATAATTATCTCATAAGGTTTTAGTTTCTTCATTTCTTTAATAATATCTCCAATGGTACTCTCTTCATTTTGTGCTTGTATAATGATGGAGACCTTCAATAATTCCATAGAATCCCTCCTTCAAGCTATAATATTCTATAGAACTTCGCTATGTAACCAGCAAAAGAATTAATCAGCGAATTTGGAGTATCTGCATAATATATAAATAAACTATGGCTTTAACTCCTCAAGAAATGCCAAAGATTGTGCTATAAATAGCTTAAAACATCTAATATGGATAAAAGCAACTTCTTAAACTTCTATATTCTTCGGAGGAACTCTTTATGAAAATCTTGGTAATAACTCCTGGAAATTTGCCAGTACCACCAATAAAAGGTGGCTCTGTAGAAACAGTAATTGACCAAGTATTTAGCCGTTTGGCTAAGACAAACCAAATAACATTAATTTCTTGCGAAGTAAATGTAAAAAATCCTATAGATACAAATTATATTACCATTCGTGTCCCATATAAAAATGCAAAGGATTATCTAGATAATAGTCTTAATAAGATTGATCATCAGCAATATGACATTATTCAAATTGAAAACCGACCAGAATATATTCCTACAGTTAGAGAAACTTTTATAAATACACCTATTCTCTTATCTCTTCATTCTTTGACATTCATGGAAAAGCTACCCTCTTTACAAGCTGATTCTATTTTGTCAAAAACAGATGGTGTCATTACTGTTTCTCATTTTGTTACGCAAACCATGAAAAAACGTTATCCCCATCATGCTAACAAGTTTAAAACTATTCATCTTGGAGTAGATAGTGAGAAATTCTCTCCTATATCACGGAAAGGAAAGCAAAAAATAAGAAAAAAACGGAAACTTATAGACAAATCAGACTATTACAATATCTTATTCATCGGTCGTATCGTGCCAAAAAAAGGGTTACACACCTTGATTCATTCTGCGGCTCTTATAAAAAAGAAATATCCTAAAATAAACATCATTGCTGTAGGTTCTTCATGGCCAGGTAAGAAAAAAGAAACAAAATATATGCGTCAGGTTAAAAAACTTTCAAGCCGACTAAAAGTACCAATTTATTTTACAGGCTACATTCCTCCACATTTAATTAATAAAATGTACCATTTAGGAGATGTTTTTATAAATCCTACACAATTTAATGAAGGTTTAGGGATGGTTAACATGGAAGCAATGACCTCAGGTATTCCAGTGATAGCATCCAATCGAGGGGGGATCAAAGAACTTATTCAACATAAAAAAACAGGTTTACTGGTTTCAGATTATAAAAATCCTAATGCGTTTGCAAAACAAATAAAGTATTTGATTGAACATCCAAAGCTAGTTAAAAACATTACCAAAAATGCCCGTGTAATGATGCAAAATAATTTCACTTGGGATCAAACCGTATTATCTCTTGCTGATTACTATAATGAAATAATAAAAAAACACATCTAAATACTGTTACTCCATGAACAGGATATAATTGGAGGTTATTTATATTGAAAGGCGACCAACGGTCGTCTTTCTTTTGATTCCTTATGCATTTGACTCAAT
This sequence comes from Tepidibacillus decaturensis, assembly GCA_016841555.1. Lineage (GTDB taxonomy): Bacteria > Bacillota > Bacilli > Tepidibacillales > Tepidibacillaceae > JAENYW01. Next base: position 206 of record JAENYW010000211.1, on the reverse strand, counting down.
TTTTAGAAAAACATCTTGATGTAGATGTTTGTACCTTTCATACAATACAGTTAACTCATAGATTAATACCAGAATTACAAAAATAATTTTAGAATAGAGTAATTCACCACCTCAAAGGAAAGGTTGTGAGGAGAATGGTAGGTTATATCTTCCCACATAACAAATTAAAAAGAATCGCTGCAGGAACAGAAAAAACAGAAAACATA
>JAENYW010000210.1 GCA_016841555.1 Tepidibacillus decaturensis | reverse complement strand
AGAGTCAAAGGATTGATATGCAGAAATAAGATTCCCTTGAGAACGCAAAATACCAATTACATCTGTAAGATAGTACTCCTTTTGCTTATTATTATTGTTTACTTCGGAAAGTGCTTGGAATAATTTCTCGTTATTAAAGCAATAAATTCCTGTATTGATTTCTGTTATCCCTTTTTCTTCATTCGTAGCATCTTTTTCTTCGACTATTTTAATTACTTCCCTTTGTTCATTCCGAATAATCCGACCATATCCAGTTGGTGGATTCATCTCAGTAGTTAAAATGGTAGCAGCTGCATTCTTCCTATGATGTTCCTCCATTAAAGCTGTTATTGTTTCCTTTGTAATTAATGGAGTATCACCCATCAAGACAAGTGTTGTTCCCATTTTTCTCTTTAACATTGCCTCCGCTTGCATTACTGCATGTGCAGTTCCAAGCTGCTTCTCTTGTCTTGCATATTGAATATCTTCCCCAAGATATTCTTCTAACTGTTCCGACTTATGACCTACTACGACAACTACTTCCTCTATACTCATTTCCTGTAATAAATCAACGATATGGCCAATCATGGGTTTACCGCTTACTTGATGTAGTACTTTTATTACATCCGATTTCATTCTTGTTCCCTTGCCTGCAGCTAATATAATAGAATACGTTTTGGTCATGATCTACCCCCATTTTAATCTCAATTCTTCATTTTGACTATATCTTAATTATCCTCTGTTTTCAAGGTTGATTCTTCTTGAAATTTCTGTATAATATAACCTGTAAAAAAAAAGAGCTCAACTATTTGAGCCCTTCTTCATTACATTAAAATTTTTACGCACCTGCACCTGCACCTATCTCTTCTTCTTCACCAACACTCTCATATTCAGTTAAAACAGCTGTTTGAATTTTTTCGCGTGTAGACGAAGAAATAGGATGCGCGATATCCCTAAATTCACCATCAGGAGTCCGTTTGCTTGGCATCGCTACAAACATTCCGTTATTTCCGTCAATAACTCGAATATCGTGGACAACAAATTCATTGTCAATTGTAATGGATGCAATCGCTCTCATTCGTCCTTCTGTATTGACGCGGCGAAGTCTAACGTCAGTTACTTCCATCCTGTATTCACCACCTTTTTTAATAAATGCACGTCCGAAAATTTCGAACAATTCCTTTATAAATAGGACTTTGCTAATAAATTCGATAATAATTATTGAATTCCTTCTAAGAATTGACAAAAAAAAAGAAAAATTTTTTAATTTTTCTTTTTCCTTTTATATTGTATGTGTAATTTTGTTTTTTATGGATTATAAACGATCATCTCAATTTCAATCTTGACATCTTTAGGTAATCTTGCTATCTCAATTGCAGATCTTGCTGGCTTATGATTTTTAAAGAAAGCTTCATAAACTTGATTCATTTCTTGAAAATCGTTCATATCCTTTAAAAAAACGGTAGCTTTAACGACATCTTGAAGCGTTAGCTGTCTTTCTTCTAGAATGGCAATAATATTTTTAAATACCTGTTCCGTTTGAACTTTAATATCCCCTTCAACTAAGACTCCTTCTTTTGTTAGCGGAATCTGTCCTGAAGTAAATAAAAATGGCTTAGCTTCTACTGCCTGAGAGTAAGGACCAATTGCTTGTGGTGCATTATTCGTAGAAACAACTTTTATCATGATTTATCCTCCTTGAATATTTTTTAGTTAAAATAATCTATGTAAAAAATATTTTCATTATGAATACCTGCAATAAAATGGCATATCTCTCTAGTTAAAAAAGTTTCCTCTTTCAAGTTTAATTTCTTTATTTTTTTCATCGACTTCTGATAATTTAGCTAATGATACATAATCTTCAACTAATCGTTCTTGTGCTCCATCTACCTCTACAAAAACACCAATTCCTTTTAGATTAGCATTAAATTCTTGTACTAAAGCAACCATCCCATTTATTGTACCACCAGCTTTCATAAAATCATCAATAATTAATACATTTGATCCTTCTTTTAATGCTCTTCTTGCTAATGACATGGTTTGAATTCTTTTGGTTGAACCAGAAACATAATTAATAGTTACCACTGAACCCTCTGTTACTTTACTGTCTCTTCGAACAATAACAACTGGAATATTTAAATAGCTTGCCGTAGCATAAGCTAGAGGTATTCCTTTTGTTTCTACTGTTATAATGGTATCAATCTTCTGGTTGGCAAATGCGGAAGCGAACATTTTCCCAATATATTTAATCCATTCTGGATGCCCTAAAATATCTGACATATACAAATATCCACCTGGTAAAAGCCTTTCTCCATTAGATAATAGTTCATAAAGCTTCTGCATACCTTTCTCTGCCTCGGTTTTAGATATAGTAGGTATGAATTTTACTCCTCCGTTTGCGCCAGGTAACGTGATTAATTCCCCTATTCCTTCATTTTTTATTAACTCGTTAACAATAGCTATATCTTCACTAATTGATGATTTAGCTGATTGATATCGTGCTGCAAAAAAGGAAAGAGGCATTAGCTTATGTGGGTTATATAAAAATTTTTGTGTTATATCAACTAAACGTTCACTTCGTTTAAGCTTTTTCATATCAAACCTCCAAAACCGAATGTTTGAAGAAAATATATCATTATTGTACGGAATTATCAAGAGGGGTACCTATCAATCTTACAACATAAACCTGCTTACAAAACCCCTTCAATCCGTTATATATTCTGTTAACCTTTGATTCTTTATCTACTAAAGCATAAACAGTTGGACCACTACCAGACATAAGTACTCCATTCTCAGCAAACTGTTTCATTTCATGATGAAGGTAATTCACTTCAGGATATAAAGAAAATGTTACTTCTTCTAAGACATTAGCTAATAAGTTTTGAATCAATCGAAAATCATTTGTTTTCAATGCTTGAATCATTTTATCTGTTTGTGGATGCTTTGTTATCTCTTTATATCTAAGATTCTGGTAGATATCCTTTGTTGAAACGCTGATTGGTAGCTTTGCTAATACAACCCAACCAGCAGGTATCGGATCAAGCATTTTGATTTTCTCTCCTCTACCCATAGCTAAAGCAGTTCCTCCTTTGATACAAAAGGGTACATCAGAGCCTATTTCTGCCCCTAGCTCCATTAACTGCTCATCACTTAATGCCAGCTGCCATACGCGGTTTAGTCCTCTAAAAGTAGCCGCAGCATCACTACTGCCACCCGCAAGGCCTGCAGCTACCGGAATGTTTTTCTCTAAATATATCCGTATGCCTTGTTTTATGTGAAATCTTGATTTTAGAAGGCTGGCTGCTTTATAGATTAAATTCTTTTCATCATTTGGAACAATACCAGAATTAGATTCTAAAATAATGTCATCTTCATCAATTTTTTCAAAGGATATTCTATCTGCTAAGTCAATCATTGTCATAATCATTTCTACTTGATGATAGCCATCATCTCTTTTTCCTACTACATCTAAGGTTAAATTTATTTTAGCTGAAGCTTTTTCCCATATCATTGTTTTAATCACCTTCTTTACCGCCCTTTTCAGCCTTTCAACTTCGGTTTCTACATACTAGAGGTGAGAAGCGGGATGTGGAATGTGAGTGTCAATCCTCACCCTTCGAGTACAACGCTTTTCAAAAGCACAGGACGCTCCAGTGTCAAGAATGTCATAGGATGTGACGTTTTTTTCGACTTCGAATGAAGAAGAAAACTCAACGTAGTGCTTAGAATTTAAGACGCGAAATAAGTCTCGCTTTATTGTAGCATTTTCTAGCATAAAGAAAAAGCTAGGGAAAATTATTTCCCTAGCTTGCTGTCCACATTTTTTATGATCGACCTTGCTCCGCTAAACTTTTTTCTGCAATTTCAATGGCCTTTTTTACCATGTTTCCTGCGTCACGCGTTGTGATTCCTCCCCAACCTTCCTGTTGAAGTGTATCATAAAATCCAAGCTCTTTTGCTAATTCAAGCTTAAATGCATCTGACATCACTCCGCGATTTCTGCGGCCCATCATATAACCCCCCTTTATTGTGAACATCATTAGTATATGTAAAAAATAAAGATGTACGTTGGAAAGAAGAGGGTATAATTGTTATATTAGGATAAAAAAGTAGAACACGAAGTGTTCTACAAAGTATTAAACATTTGTAATTCTAACGTCTCCATCTTTTTTCATCACTGTTAGTTCGACGGATGAAGTAAGTATATCAGCATAGCTATAAGATACTCTTTTAAAAGAGTGTTGTTCTTCATCTAATTTTACAATAAAAACGGAAGGATATGTTTCCTCTAAAACCCCTGTTCGTTCAATGGTTTTTTTTCTTCCTCCATTTGCTTTTAACATAATTTTTTCACCAACGTAATGGTCTAAATTACGTTTGATGTCACTTAGAGCATTATTCGCCATTTATACTACCACCTCTCTACAACGAATATTTTAACACAAGCGGTGGTAATTTGTCAAACAAAAGATTAATTATAGCAGTGGTACAAGAATTTTGTCAATAGGTTTTTAACTTTTCATTAATTTTTCACTATTTTTTTTTATTTGATTGGTCAAAATTGCAAATTCATGTAACGATAATGTTTCAGCCCTTCTTTCTGCTTCAATATTGACATCCTGAAGTATTTCTTCCAACTCTTTTTTATTTTTTTTATTTATTAAATTATGCAGTAAATTATTAAATAAAGTCTTTCTTCTTTGAGCAAAGCTAGCTTTAATTATTTTGAATAATAAACTTTCGTCGTCCACTTTAACTGGAGGAATGTCTCTTATTTTCAATTGGAGCAAAGAAGAGTCTACATTGGGCTTCGGAATGAATACTGTTTTAGGAATGTTAAATAACACTTTTGATTCGGCATAATATTCCATTAATAAAGTTAGACTGTTATATTCTTTCGTGCTAGGTTTTGCACTAATTCTTTCTGCTACCTCTTTTTGAATCATCACCGTTATAGAGTTTATCTCTAATTTTTCTTCTAGAAGCTTTATGATAATTGGGCTTGTAACATAATATGGAAGATTAGCTACTACTTTTATACTCGAATAATTCTTAAATTCTTTGGAAATAATCTGTTTTAAATCCAACTTTAATACATCACCATGAATAAATGTGATATTCTGATAATCAGTGAGTGTTTCTTCTAAAATTGGAATTAATCGTTGGTCAATTTCGATTGCAACAACCTTCCCAGCACGTTCAGCTAATTTTTGTGTTAAAGCTCCTATCCCTGGTCCTATCTCAATAACACCAATTGTATGATCTATCTCTGCTGCATGTACGATTTTATTGAGTAGATTAGAGTCTATTAAAAAATTTTGCCCTAAGCTCTTCTTGAAAGTAAATCCAAATTTCCTTAGTATTTGTTGCGTCTCATTTTTGTTGGATATATTTTTTACCATGTGTTTCATACCTCATCCTTTATCTTCGGTTTCCACATCTAGTCTCGCTTTATCATTTTCATTGCCTTTGAAAAATCCTCTTCGCTGATTTGGAACATTTTTAATCTTTTATATAGCTGTTTTGCATTAGCATACCCAATTCCTAACATGTTCCCTAAGCTAATTCTAGCTTGTTTTGAACTTTCACCGCCAACTAA
>JAENYW010000209.1 GCA_016841555.1 Tepidibacillus decaturensis | reverse complement strand
AGTGTAAAGAAAAAAGCGCAATGTCGTTGCGCTTCAGACTAATAAAAGGTCTCTTTATTATGTAACTGGTGGAGTTACGGTAGCATTCGCTGTTTCTTGATTTTTAGGCTTAAGCGCACTTTGAATTTTTTCCATCACTTGTGGAGCAAGGTCGATAATACGCTCATAAATATGTGTTTCAGCATCTAAAGGAAGTAGTTTGACTCCTGTTTTACTTACCACAAGAAATGCTACTGGTGCTATTGAAACTCCTCCACCACTACCTCCACCAAACGGTTTTTCAGGGTCTTTATTCTGATTAAGTACCTCCTTATTCTCCACATCAAGATTAAATTCACTTCCTCCAGCTGCAAAGCCAAATCCAACCTTTGATATGGGAAGTATTACACTTCCATCTGGCGTTTCTACGGGTTCGCCAACAATTGTATTTACATCAACCATTTCTTTAATGCTTTCCATGGCTGTCTTCATCAAGCCTTGAATAGGATGATCTCCAGGCATTTTTCCAACCACCTTTTACATACTTTATTAAAATACGTATCCCTGTTCCTATAAGGTACCCTATTCGAAAACGTAATATACATTCAAAAGATGTCTCATAGCTACTATGCTGATAATCTGGAATGACAGCTAGCATCGGTTTCTCTGTAAGCCTCATATAATGAGAAATGATACCAATAATGCTCCCTTTTATTCCCCAAATCGCTCCTGTTAAGACACCTGTTTGCATCGCATCACCAGTACCTATTTTTGTTTTCCATAAAAATGTATCGATGTGAACATGGGTTAAGAATCGTTTAATAATTTTGTAAAAATCCTTTACTTGTTTTACTATTTGTCTAAACTGTTTTATGTTTTCTACTATCTTTTTAGGTGTTAATCGATCATTTTTAACATCCTTAGTTCCTATGTATGCCTTACTTTTACTTTCCTGTTTTATCCCTTCATGAGGGGATTCAGCAATTATCATAGGAATTTTCTTTTGAATATGAATGAGACGATAAAGAAACCAAAAATGAAGATGGATATAATCATCTTTTTTCCTCTTTATAACGTCTATTTTAATTTTCACTTCAGATAGGATAATAAGAGTGAACAATAACACGAATAGGCTAAGCAGGTACCAATACCAGGGCATCTTTCATCACTCCTGTAATGGTAGTATTCTCCATGTTTCCTCTTTCCATACACTAAATAGATAGGTATTTTTTATTCACTCGATAACTGCATTAGTAAGTCTCAAAACAAAAAAGTTACTGCTTAACAGTTATCCTGTCAAGTAGCAACTTTTTTTTCATGCTTCATTAGCACTTATTAAGTAAATAATAGCAAGCTCTCATCCTCTTCAAGATTAGAAAAATCAGGAGGAGGTGGCAATTCATCTAGGCTTTTTAAACCAAAATAATCTAAAAACTCCTTCGTCGTTCCATACAAGATAGGTCGTCCAACCGTTTCCATTCTTCCTACCTCTTTGATTAATCCCTTGCTTATTAATTTATTAATAGGTCGTTCAGACCGTACTCCTCTTATCTCTTCAATTTCTATTTTGGTAATAGGTTGCTTATACGCTACAATTGCAAGAGTTTCTAATCCTGGTTGAGACAATGTTGAATGATTTGGTGATGCTACCAAGCGTTCAAAATAGAGTGCATGCTCAGGCAGAGTAGCTAATTGATAAGTATCGCCAAATTGAACAATTTGCATCCCTCTTTTTTCTCTTTTATAGTCCCCTTGCATATCGCAAATGATATCTTCTACTTCATTTCGATCTACTTCAATGATGGTAGATAACTGCTTAACATCAATTCCTTCATCACCAACCACAAAAAGCAAGCCTTCAATAATGGCCTTCATACTATTGTAATCCATGCTCTATCACTCCTTTACTTGGAGATTCATGAATGACTATATCATCAAAGGCATGGGATTGTACACAACTAATTTTATTTTGCTTCATTAGCTCTAATATACTTAAGAAGGTTACAACGATTTCTGATCTACTTGGCCTAATCAAAACAATATCAGAAAAATAAATGATTCCTTGATGCTCATGGAGCAATTGGATAATTTGATCCATCTTTTCTTGGACAGAGATTTCCTCACGTTCAATCTTCGTCAGAGGATCCCGATAGGATGCTTTAATAAAGGCTTTTTCAAGTGCATCAAATAATCGGTATACACTAATCCCTTCTACTGGATTTTGCTCCTGTTCTACAAAATAGGCAGTTAAATCACTTGGAGATCTAGTGAAAATCCGATGTCTTTCCAGTTCCTTTTCCTTCAATGTCTCAGATAGATATTTATATTTTTTATATTCTATTAGTCTTTGAACTAACTCTTCCCTAGGATCTATACCGTCATCATTCAAATAATAATCATCTGTTTCTTCTACGTGAAGAGGCAGTAGCATTTTACTTTTGATCGATAACAAGGTGGACGCCATCACTAAAAACTCACTAGTCACATCTAACCTTAGCGTCTGCATCGTATGCAAATACTGTAGATATTGATCCGTGATTTTTGAGACTTCAATATCATAGATATCCATCTCTTCCTTTTCAATCAAATGTAATAATAAATCTAGTGGACCCTCAAAGGTATCAAGCTTAATTTGATATGACACAAACATTCCATCCCTTAACCTATACATTATATAGATTGCTATTTTATACCAATATTCTTTTGAACCGTCAATCGTTCAGGAACGCGATCATACTGAACTAAATCCTCAACCGTTTCCCTTTCTACAATTAAATCAGCATTTCCCTCATTTAATAATACCATAGCTGGTCTTGGTATTCGATTGTAATTGCTTGACATCGAATAATTATACGCACCTGTTGAAAAAATTGCTAACAAATCTCCAGCCTGTGGTTGATTCAACTGTATATCCCAGATTAGCATATCTCCACTTTCACAGGCTTTTCCTGCAACAGAGACCTTTTCACTTTCATCGGAAATCATACGATTGGCAATAGCAGCTTCGTATTTAGCTTGATATAGTGCTGGTCTTGGGTTATCCATCATACCACCATCAACAGCAACATACTTCCTTACATTAGGAATGTCTTTGCTTGAACCTATTTTATACAAGGTTATTCCAGCTTCGCCTATAATGCTTCGACCTGGTTCTATCCAAATTTCTGGAATATTTAAGCTTCTTTTAACAAAATGATTCTTCACTGATTCTAAAAGAGAATCAACATAGTTTTTAATAGATAGAGGATTATCTTCATTGGTATAACGAATACCAAAGCCTCCACCAGTGTTTAAAATTGGTAGTTCGGTTTTTAGTTCGTACTGAACAATGCTATAAAAATCTGCAATTCTCTCCACTGCTTTTTCAAAGCCTGTCATATCAAAAATCTGTGATCCAATGTGAAAATGAAATCCATTAAGCTCTATCTGTTCGGATGCTTGAACAATTTTAGCCGCTGCTATTGCAGGTTCATTTAGATTAAATCCAAATTTTGAATCTTCCTGACCTGTTTGTATATATTCGTGGGTATGTGCTTCGATTCCAGGTGTAACACGAATTAAAGCGTTCACTTTCTTTTCTTTTCTTCCTGCTATTTCTTTAATTAATTCTATTTCATAAAGATTATCGATGACGAAGGCACCAATGTTGGCATCAATCGCCATTTCAATTTCTTTTTCGCTTTTGTTATTTCCATGGAAATGAATTCGCTCAGAAGGAAATCCTGCTTGAATCGCAGTAAACAATTCTCCCCCAGAAACAACATCTAAGGAAAGTCCTTCCTGTTCTGCCATGTAGCACATAGCCTTCGTACAAAGTGCTTTACTTGCATATGCGACTTGAAACGGAATGTTATAAGCTTGAAAGGATGCTATAAATTCCTTCATCCTTTTTCTTATTTCAGCTTCATCCAATACATATAAAGGAGTACCAACCCTCTCTACTAATTCAACAGTATCTACTCCACCAATTTCTAAATGATTCTTCTCATTAATTCGACTCGTTCCAGTTAAAAACACGTATTATGTTCCTCCTCGTAGTGAATTACTTTTTTTTATTTATCTTACATATTCTTTTAATAAATGTGGAAATTCTAGAATCTATAGCTTAATATAAGCCATTATGACACATTCAGTGATTAAATTTTATGTGAATATAACATAGAAAAGGATTTTTTTCAACATGTACATATACTGTTTTGCTATACTATTTCAAATCTTTACAAGTGATGTCGTCGATATTTGCACTTCTGTGCTTCAAAACTCCATCTGAAAAAGTCTCGCTTTATTCACTGTCTATTCTCATTTTGAGGATGAACAATACTTGGACGTTTATTCATAAAAAGAACAGGTTGTCTAAATATAATTCCCAATAATGCTTTAAAATTAAACGGAATGAATGGCCAAAAATAAGGGGTATTTAAAGAACGTATTATCGTAAGCAAAATAATTAAGCTTGTTATTCCTATCATAAAGCCAGGAATTTTAAAAATAAACACCGTTAGCAGTAAAAACAATCTTACGATTTTATTCGCTAAGCTTAATTCATAGCTAGGTGTTGCATACATTCCAATTACTGCTACCGCAAGATATAGTAAAACTTCTGGGACAAACCAACCTACCTTAATAGCAATTTCACCGATTAATATAGCTGCAATTAAACCCATAGCAGTGGCTAATGGAGTAGGGGTATGTATCGCCGCCATCCGTAATAAATCTAATCCTATCTCACCGATGATAAATTGTAAAAAAATTGGGATTTCACTTGTTTCCTTCGGACCGATAAATTCGAAGGCCTTCGGTAGTAAATCCGGTTCATTAACATAAACAAGCCATAAAGGTAATAATAATATGGAGGATAAAATGCCAAAAAAACGTATCCAACGCAAATAGGTTCCAATGACAGGTGTTTGTCGATATTCTTCCGCATGCTGCAAATGATGAAAAAAGGTGGTAGGCGTAATGATAACACTAGGTGATGTATCTACATAGATAAGTACATGCCCCTCCAACAGGTGAGCTGATGCAACATCAGGTCTTTCTGTATAACGAACTAGTGGAAATGGATTCCACGTTTTCCCAACAACAAATTCCTCAAGTGCTTTTTCTGCCATAGGAAATCCATCTATTTTGATTTCATCTATCTTTTGCTTTATTAATTGAATTAAACCTTGATCTGCTACATCCTTTAAATAAGCAATACATACGTCCGTTTTCGAACGTTCTCCCACCTGAATCATTTCCATTCTTAATCTTTCGTCTCTAATTCTTCGCCTAGTAAGTGCTGTATTATATAAAATGGTCTCAGTGAATCCATCACGCGAGCCTCGAACAACTCGTTCCGTATCTGGCTCCTCCGGACTTCTTCCCGGATATTGTCTAATATCTATAACGACTGCTTCATCTTCCTTGTCGATAAACATCACCATTAATCCAGAAAGAATATTATCACTTGCCTCATTAATTGTTTTTAAGGTATCCACTTGGATATGGGTTACATACGTTTCCAATAAATGCTTAATTACATTGGGAACAAGCTCTTCTCTTTTAAGATTAACTAATTCCTTTAGTATTTCAGTCATAATATTGGCATCAGCAAACCCGTTCACAAAATATAAAAGAAAATCTTTTTCAGCAAACCTCAT
>JAENYW010000208.1 GCA_016841555.1 Tepidibacillus decaturensis | reverse complement strand
ACAAATAAAAGGGAAAATCATATTTATTGCTAGCGAAGCGGAATTTACACCTAAAAATACAGAAACATCAGAAGCGAAAGAAAATACGGTATTTAAGCTAAAAATAAAAGTAATCGATCACATTGAAAGTCTTAAACCTGGAATGACGGTCAACGCTATCATTCCACTTGGAGGAAAATAAATGGAATATGCAATTGAGGTAGAAAATTTAACAAAAAAATTTGGTGATATAACTGCTGTTGATCATATAAGCTTTAAAATTCCTAAGGGACGAATATTTGGTTTTCTTGGACCAAATGGCTCGGGAAAATCAACGACGATTCGCATGCTTTGCGGGGTGCTTACACCATCTTCTGGAAAAGGACGGGTTTTTGGTTTCGATGTCGTAAAGGATGCAGAAAGTGTAAAACAGAATTTAGGATATATGTCACAGAAGTTCAGCCTTTATGAGGATTTGACAGTAGAAGAAAATCTTGATTTCTATGCAGGAATCTATGGTCTAAGTCGGAAGGTAAAGGAAGCTAGAAAAAAGGAACTCATTGCTATGGCGAACCTGACAGGAAAAGAGAAAAGCTTAGCAGGTACTCTATCAGGTGGTTGGAAGCAAAGATTAGCTTTAGCCTGTGCTTTAATTCATAAGCCAAAGCTATTGGTTTTAGATGAGCCTACAGCAGGTGTGGACCCTGTATCCAGAAGGGTTTTCTGGGAGATTATCCATGTCCTTTCTAGACAGGGGATTACGATTCTTGTCACTACTCATTATATGGATGAAGCAGAAAGCTGTGATTATATAGGCTTTATTTTTAACGGAAAATTAATCAATGAATTTGCTCCTCCAGAAGAGATTATAAAGAAAGAACATGTAAAAAATTTAGAGGATGTATTTATCTCTATTGTTGAAAGAGAAACAAATACGAAGGTTTCCTCCTCATTTCAAGAAATGAAGTTTTTAGAACCCGATGAATAATAAGAAAAGTAGTTAAAATAGCTGGATAATGAATGAAAGCTTGAATGGAGAGAAAAGTATGAAAAGAAATCTATTCAACTGGCAGCGTTTTTTTACAATTATCAAAAAGGAATTTATCCAAGTAAAAAGAGATCCGATTAGCTTGAGAATACCAATTGTGATGCCAATCATAATGATGTTTCTGTTTGGGTATGCAGTCAATACAGAAATTGAGCATATTCCTTCTGCTGTTTTTGATCAGAGTAAAACGCAGGAAAGTCGGGAATATATTGAAAAATTTACTGCTTCTGATTATTTTATTATCAAATATTATGTATCTAGTGAAAAAGAACTTTCTGAACTGATGGATAAAGGGAAAGTGAAGGCTGGATTGATTATTCCAGCAAGCTATTCCACTGATTTAAGTAGAAATCTTATACCTCAAACTCAGCTTATTATTGACGGAACAGATCCAACAACAGCTCGAACGGCGATGAATAGCAGTATGCTAATTTCAGAGGTTTACTCTAAAAATCTAAAAGAAATCGAAATAAAAAAGCTTGGAACGTCTATTGCTTCATTACCAGGAGTTTCGCTTAACTCTAAGGTTTGGTATAATCCTAATCTCGAAAGCAGTAGATTTACTGTTCCTGGATTGGTAGGAATCATCCTTCAAAATATTACGATTATGCTAACCGCCTTTGCATTAGTTCGAGAGAAAGAGAGGGGAACGATTGAGCAGCTAATTGTTACACCAATTCGTCCTATTGAATTAATCTTAGGTAAGCTAATCCCATATATCTTTATTGGATATGGAGGTTTTTTATTTTCCCTTAGTATTTGTATTTTCTGGTTTGGTGTATATCCTGAAGGAAATATAGTCCTGTTATTAGTGCTTGGATTTCTATTTGTAATCAGTTCATTGTCCATTGGAATGTTAATTTCAACCTTTGCCAATAACCAATTACAGGCCATGATGGTAATGATCATCGTTATTTTACCTAGTATTCTTTTATCGGGCTTTATTTTTCCAATGGAGGCAATGCCAAAGGCAATTAGTGTTCTTGGATATATACTACCAGTAACCTATTTTCTAGATATCATACGCGGCATTATGTTAAAGGGCGTTGGATTTGACTTTCTTGTTCATGATATTATTGCACTTGTTTTATTTACCATCTTCCTACTTAGTATTGCCACGTTAAGGTTTAACAAGAGCCTTGACTAAAACAAGATATAGAATAACGAAAACACCACCTTTATTAATCAGGTGGTTTTATTTTTTTCATTTTGGAAAAAAATAAACATAAAGATAGTTAGATCCACAAATTTTTGACCACAACAGTCAATTGTGCTATTATTATATTGACCAATGTGGTCAATATGTTGTTTTGAAATAAAATGAAAGAAGGGAAATACCATTTTTTCTAAATTTTTAAACCTAGAAGCTGAAAAGCGTGAACGTATTATTAATGCAGCGATAAAGGAGTTTGCGTTAAAGGGATTTAAGAATGCCTCTACCAATGAGATTGTTAAAGAAGCTGAGATATCAAAGGGATTGTTATTTCATTATTTTAATAATAAAAAAGACTTATTTCTTTTTTTGTATGACTATGTGATAGAAATTTTTACAAAGGAGTTTTATGAAAAAATTGATTTAGGGGAAAGAGATATTCTATTAAGATTGAAGCAAATCGTCATTGTAAAAATGGAAATATTTAATCAATATCCTGAGATTTTTAACTATATGATGAGTGCATTGAAGGAGGATGCGAAGGAAGTAAAAAAAGATTTAGAGCAAAGGAATAAAGATATTTTTGCAAGTAATTATCAAAAAATATTTGAGAATATAGATAGTTCAAAGTTTAAAGAGGACATAGATATTCAAAGAGCGATAAATATCATTATCTGGACGTTGGAGGGATTATCGACTCAAAATCAAGAGAAAATAAGAGCAGGGATGATTGAACACCCATATGACGAGGCATTAAATGATTTTGAACTGTATATATCATTATTGAAGCAAAGCTTTTATCAATGAAAGGGGATACAGCATATTAGAAGCCAGAAGTAGGAAGTGAGAAGTGGGATTTAAGAAGCTAATAAAAGGAGGGGTTCTAACATGAATGTGATTGAAATCATTAACCTAACCAAGTATTACGGAAAGGCAAGAGGGATTGAAAAAGTTAGCTTTAACGTAGAAGAGGGAGAAATTTTCGGCTTTATTGGTCCAAATGGTGCAGGAAAATCAACAACAATTCGAACATTGCTATCTTTGATTTATCCAACCAGTGGATCAGCAAAGATTTTTGGGAAGGATGTTATAAAAGAAGGGCCAGAAATTAGAGAACATATAGGTTATCTTCCATCAGAGGTTTTTTACTACGATAATATGAGGGTGGTTGATTTATTAAAGTACTCTGCCAGCTTTTATCCAAACGTAAATAAGAACCGTATTTTTGAATTAGCTGAAATCATGGACTTAGATCTCAATAAAAAAATAGATGACCTCTCCTATGGAAATAAAAAAAAGGTTGGTATTGTTCAAGGGCTACTGCATAGCCCCAAGCTAATCATACTAGATGAGCCAACCAGTGGATTAGATCCCTTAATGCAAAAAAAGTTTTTTGACCTAATTCGTGAAGAGAACAAAAAGGGAGCTACCGTGCTTTTTTCCTCTCATGTACTAAGTGAGGTGCAAAAGCTTTGTACAAGAGTAGGTATTATTAAGGATGGAGCGATGGTGAAAGTGGAAGATATTCATACCATTAAGAATAGTAATTATAAAAAATTCAACATTGAAATGAAGGATCCTGTATCAGTAGATTATTTCAATTTTGACGGAGTTAGTGATTTAACGGTTGAAGGCAATTCCGTTCATTTTATTTTCAGTGGGGACATGAATACCGTTATTGAAAAAATGGTTGAGAGAAAAATTAATAATCTTATTGTAGAAGAGCCTACCTTAGAGGAAATTTTTATCCATTATTACGAAAAGGAGGCATAAATCCATGAATGTTTATCTACAAGAGCTAAAGATGGCTGTAAGCTCGGCAATCTATTGGACCATTGGTTTGCTATTAATGATGACACTTTACATGATGATGTTTCCTGCCTTGTCAAAGGATGTTTCTGCGATACAGGAAATATTCAATAATTTTCCGCCTGAGTTTGTAAAAGCATTAGGGTTAACCACCTTTGACTTATCTAATATAATAGGTTTTTATGGCTATTTATTTACGTATATCCTGTTGATCGGTTCTGTTTATGCGATGAAATCTGGAATCTCTGTTTTATCTGAAGAAGTGAGATCAAAAACATCTGACTTTTTAGTCGCAAAGCCAATATCAAGAAACAGGATTGTTACAGCAAAGCTGATGAGTGTACTTACCCTTATCATCATTCAAAACATTATTTATACCATTGGGGCTTTTACTGTGGCACATATGATAGCTACTACATCCTTTAATCAATCTATCTTTCTATTGATAAATGTTAGTTTGTTTCTTGTTCAATTGTTCTTTGTTGCACTAGGCTTGCTCATCTCCGTACTAATGAAAAAAATTAAAACCGTGCTACCTATTACTTTAGGTATCGTTTTTGGATTTTTTATCATTCAAATGCTAAATCAATCATTAGATGATGCAAAATTAGCCTATATCACGCCGTTTGCTTATTTCGATGCCGCAGATATTATAGAAAGTGCAAGCTTTGATATTACATTTTTCATTCTTAACATGATAATTATCTTAATTTTTACCGTACTAACATATTTTATTTATAATAAACGGGATATGTCGTCTGTGTAACAAGAGGTGAGAGGTGAGAGGTGAGAATAGAAGAAATCGAAGAGATGTCGATTTCACAGACTGATAAGGGAGGCATTTTGAAATGAATATGATCTTAAGAGAGCTTCGAGCAAATCGAAAATCACTGATTATTTGGAGTATTAGTATGACATTACTCATCCTAGTGGGGATGGTTAAATATTCTGCCATTGAAGCTACTGGACAGAGTGCAAACGAGCTCTTTAACCAGCTTCCAGAGGCTATGAAAAGTATTTTAGGGACGAATGGTTTAGATTTAACATCTATTGGCGGATACTATGCTATATTTTTTCTTTATTTTATGCTCCTAGCAGGAGTTCATTCTATTTTGTTAGGTGCTGTTATTATTTCCAAGGAGGAAAGGGATAAAACAGCTGATTTCTTATTCGTAAAGCCTGTTCCTAGAAATAAAATTATCACCTCAAAGCTTATCGCTACACTTATTCAATTGATTGTGTTTAATCTAGTAACTCTTATCGCCTCAATTGTTATTGTTGCAAAGTATAACAAGGGTGAATCAATCAATCAACAAATCGTTCAGCTGATGATTGCATTATTTATATTACAGCTCGTTTTTGCATCTATAGGATTAGCAATTTCTGCATTAGTGCAGAATACAAAAAAAGCTACTTCCCTTGCAACCGTATTTCTTTTAAGTACATTTATGCTATCTGTGGCGATAGATTTATACGATAAAATAGCATTCTTAAAATATATAACCCCTTTTAAATATGTTAATGCAGCAGACATTATGGGAGGAGGAGCTTTTGAGCTTCCATTTATGTTTTTTTCTGCACTTATTATTATTGGAGGTATCACCATTACCTATCATTATTTCAAGAAAAGAGATTTACATGTCTAAGGT
>JAENYW010000207.1 GCA_016841555.1 Tepidibacillus decaturensis | reverse complement strand
ACCATTGCAGCATTGGATAATGAAGTAGGTGTTCTAGGTGTTGCTCCACAGGCTGAACTATATGCTATTAAGGTGCTAGATCAGAATGGTAGTGGGACCTATAGTGATATAGTAGCAGGAATTGAATGGGCTATTGATAATAACATGGACATTCTTAATATGAGCTTAGGTGGAACAACGAAATCCAAAACACTAGAAAAAGCAGTTAATAAAGCCTATGAAGCTGGTATTTTATTAGTTGCAGCAGCAGGAAATACTGGGTACGCAAAAAAAGGTACTATTAATTATCCAGCAGCATATGATTCTGTCATCGCTGTTGGTGCAATGGACCAGAATAATACTAGAGCTAGTTTTTCCAGTGTTGGTAGACAGCTAGAATTGATGGCACCAGGAGTAGATATTTTAAGCACAGTACCTAATAATGGTTACACTTCTTACAACGGAACGTCAATGGCTTCCCCGCATGTAGCTGGTGTAGCGGCACTTGTATGGGAAGCAAATCCTAACCTGACCAATGTTCAATTAAGGAATCTATTAAATGAAACAGCTACCAATTTAGGAGATTCATTTGAGTATGGGAATGGGTTGGTGGATGGGTTAAAAGCGGTAAAATAAAGTTATTGTTAGTATCTAATATACGTATATTCCAGTGAATACAGCAAATATATTGATTAAAGCAGATTATCATAATTCAATAAAACTCAATTAATTTATAATTGTATATTCAACTTACAGTTAACTTATATCAGAACTTGCCCTGATTCAAAAGCCGCCCTAGAGCTACTAGCATCAAGGTTTGAAATTCAGGGAGAACAGCCTGTGAGTAAGAAGTTCCGTACGTAAACTGAGAAACACTCTTTCGATGTGGTCGAACCACAGGAGAGAAAAGAATTGTCCCAAATGACCCTAAGACCATTATCTAGAAATATCCTGGGACGTCCAAGAGTTTTTTGAATCTTTGCGGTAGGAAAAGAGTTAGTAAATATGGGCTTAAAAGAAGAGCCTAAATATAATATACGAGGAGAGATATCTATGAAAAAGAAACTCTTATCATTGATCTTAATTGTTGCAATGTCTTTGGTGAGCATACCAGCTTTGGCAGCTAAAAATACAGTATCTGAACTGAATAACCCTACAGCGATAGTGACATCACCAGAGTTTCCAAATGCTTATATTATAACAGAGGTGTCAAAAACAAAAGGTACTGAAGCTACAACCAATGAGAATAATGAAGAATTTGTTGAAGTGAAAGCTACGGTTTTCGTCGAAGAAACGTATGAGATGATAGAAGATAAAATAGTCGTTACAAACAGTAGGCTCCTTTCGAAAAAAGAAGTAGATGCTATAGGTGTAAAAAATTTTAAACCACTGAAGAATAATAAGGTACCGGAAGTCTCAACCCAGTCTGCTATTAACGAAAGGGGAACGTTGACAATTATATTCGATGCTTCTGGTAATAAAACTAGTAGTTCTTCTAAATATTATCTTAATGGCAAAGCAGAATGGTCTGGATTTGACTTCTTCTATAGTTCCAAGAACAATCCTGCTATAGGTGAAGATTTCTTCGGTTTCGCATGGGGTGGTGATTTTGAATCTTCAAACATTTCCGCTAGTGCGACTTGGCATAGTACTGGAGCATCTGGAGATATATATCTTTCTGAAGCAGCTCCAAATGCAGGGGTAGTGTGGGAATTTTTAGAGTATGTAAATCCAGGTGGAAAATATCCTATGTATGTTGATAAAGTAAATATCAAAGCTACACTATCAAAGAATAATTTGACTGGTGGAGGAAATACGACTCAGGCAATTCTCAAGTATATTCATACTTATCAAAGCACTACAGGTAGCGTTAGTATCTCGGCTGGCCCAGGTGGTGTAGGTGCAGGCTTTACCCTGAGTAACACCGATAAACAATGGCACATTGTTACTATTATGAATGGACTCTATTACTAATTAATGATATAATATTTATAAAGAAACCTTATCATTATTGGCTTTTAGACGATGCTAATTTTAATTTTGCTTCCGAAGAAACGTTAATGATATAATATTTATAATGTGATACTTGTAAACTATGCAGTAAGCCATCGTAACTATTTACGGTGGCTTACTGCTTTACAAAACTATAAATGGAAACATTTCCAAATAAAGCGTGGGATAATTAAAGGTTATTTAATAAAATTATTAAGAAAAAATGAGGATTAGAGGGAGGTAATGATTTGAATAAAGGTAAGTTGTTCTTAATCTGTTCATTTATATGTATTTTAACTATTATTTCTATAAATATAAATAATAGTATTTTGCCATATGATTTTTTAGCGAAAGAGATGAAAAACGCAGAGGCACATAATAAACCATCTGAAATTCTTTATCATGTAGATATGGATGAAGGAGAATATCTTGTTTTCTACATTAATGAAAAGAGGAATCTTACCTGCGCCATTATTAAAAAAAGAATCTTCTCACACTCTTTATTGAGAATCTGTTCGGAATTACTTATTACTGGCAGTGAAAGACCTACTAATTATATGCTCAGTTCATATAATAAAGGAAGAGCATGGATTGATTGGGGTATTATCAGAGATAACACTATTACCAAAGTATTAGTAAATGGTGAGAATGCAACAATAGTAGAAGCTAAAGGACTGAGGTTTTTTTATATTACACATAAAGGGAATACTCCCTCTTCTGAATCGGTTTATCAATTTTTTGATACACTAGGTCAACCTATATTCGAGTGAAGACGGTAAGTTGTAAAATTAATGCCGTAGGGCATAAAAAATAAAAACTCATGGTAAATCCGATGTATAATGTTTAACGACCAAGAAAAACATTGCAAAGGAGAATTACCATGAGTCAAATTAATCATATCGTAGAAACAAAGAAAACTTTTTTCTTTATTCTAACTATGAAATCTATTATTGATAAAAATTATTGAGGAAAGGCACAATAAATATGATTAATAGAAAATTCATTGGAAAATTTTTATTATTATTAGCTTTGGTGATTATTGTTTTATACACATTCTGGGGTTATACAATACCTAGAAATCAAATTGAAAATGATATAGAAACATGGTTGTCTAAAGAGTATCCACCTACTACTACATCCTTTACCTATATAGAAAAATACGAAGATGGCCGAGTAGTATTTTATACAGGTGTTTTAGCTAATACAGTTGTAAGATCTAATTTTTTAGTCGGGTACAAGAGGAATATCTCATTGCCCTTATATAAAAGGGAAGTAGGTTTAGTACCTGTATATAAAGGAGAAATAGGTGATCATTTGCTTGATATGGATAAATATGATAATTTTGCTGCAATAATTGAATCATTTTTTTATGATTATCATGCTCTATCAATTATTAATGACAATATTGAGCTAAAGGTAAAGAAAGAAATGACTTTTAACCATCTAAGGCATTTCTTGATTACAATAGGTGCAACTCTTGTTGGCGTTTTTATTGGATATAATAAACGACGGCAAAAAAGCAGAGGATAAAAGAGCAAATTACTCAAAGCTTTTTCAAACTGCACTTATGGAATACCTAGGTATTTCTCAAAAACAAAAGCAAATCAAAAAGAAGGCAGACTTTTACGCCTGCCTTCTGCTTAACCCTCTCTACTCCATCGCCTTTTTCGCAAACTCCGTATTCACGATAGCTTCATAAGGTACTCTCTCTTGCAGTTCCCCCGAATACTCCATCACATCTTCTAGGTTATGGTATTCCTCTTCGTCTAATATAGGATCGGTTGCCCATGTGCCCTGGGAACGATAGCGGTCTAAAACCTTAAGCATTACCTCACGATCAATGTCCTGGAATTGAGGAGTAATTACATCTGCAATTTCTTCTAGACTGCTCTTTTGTACCCATTGCTGTGCTTTGTAGATGGCATTGGTGAATTTTTGCACCATTTCAGGATTCTGCTCTATGATGCTTTGCTTCGTGATAAACACTGTATAGGGTAGCTTTCCACTACCTGTTCCAAAGGAAGCAACAATATGCCCTTTTCCTTCTACTTCAAGCATAGAAGCAACAGGTTCAAACAGCTGAACAAAATCTCCCGTACCTGATACAAATGCACTGCTTAAGTTGGCGAAATCCACATTTTGAATAATTTCATTATCCACTTTTGGTTCGACACCATTCAAATGCTGCACATATTCGCTGACCATCTCTGGCATGCCGCCTTTTCTTTGACCAAGTAAGACTTTTCCCTTTAGCATATCCCAGGTGAAATGTTCAATCGGTTCCCTTGATACCAAGAAGGAGCCATCTGTTTGTGTCAATTGCGCAAAGTTAATCGCAGGGTCCTTCGGATTTTGGTTATATACATAAATTGTTGTTTCGCTTCCTACTAAGATAATATCAGCATTTCCACTTACTAATGCTGTCATTGTTTTATCTCCGCCAAAAGCGGTTGTCATTTCAACATTTAGACCTTCCTCTTCAAAAAAACCTTTTTCGATAGCTACATATTCAGGCGTATAAAAGATAGAATGGGTTACTTCCACTAATCTCACCTTTTGATTATCCCCTGTACCATTGGTATTAGAACAAGCAGCTGTCACCATCAAAGAAAAAAGCATGACAATAATAAAGATTAATCGAAAACCTTTTTTAACCATAACACACCTCCGCATTTGCCTATTTTCTTGGTATCATATGAAAAATACTAAAAAAACGTTCAAAAAAAGTGATGAAAATGCTTTCTCGTGTTATAATAAAGCGAGAATTATTCAGATGAAGTTTTAGGACAATCATACTATAAAATAGATGTGGGTGAGTATTATGTATGTAATGGTTGTAGGCTTAAATTATCGTACAGCCCCCGTTGAAATGCGTGAAAAATTTACCTTTCCAGAGGACAAGATAGGGGAAGCATTACAAACCCTAAAGGGAACCAAAAGTATTCTGGAAACCGTTATTCTTTCTACCTGTAACAGAACGGAAATCTATGCGGTAGTGGACCAGATTCATACAGGAGAGCATTTCATTATTAAATTCCTTGCACATTGGTTTCAGGTTTCAAGAGAAGATATCTCCTCATATTTATATGTAAAAAAAGATGCGGAAGCTACTGAACATCTATTTGAGGTTATTTCAGGGCTTGATTCTATGATATTGGGAGAAACACAAATTCTTGGTCAAGTACGCCAAGCATTTTTCCATGCGCAAAAAAATGAAACAACGGGAACAATTTATAATACATTATTTAAGCAGGCAATTACCTTTGCAAAGAAAGCGCACACAGAAACAGGAATTGGAGGAAATGCTGTATCTGTAAGCTATGCAGCTGTCGAATTAACCAAAAAAATATTTGACAAGCTTGAAAATAAAAAGGTATTAATTATTGGTGCAGGAGAAATGAGTGAGTTAACTGCCATTCATCTGCATGCTCAAGGTGTTAAACAGGTGATGGTGGCTAATCGAACCTATGAAAAAGCACAAAAGCTTGCAGCAGCCTTTAAAGGAAGAGCATATACCATGGATCAACTACAGGAAGCTTTAGTAGAGGCAGATATTGTTATTAGCTCAACTGGAGCTAAGGAAGTAATTATCCATCGAGAGCTAGTAGAAAAAGTAATTCAAGCTAAGAAGCATCGCTCGTTATTCTTCATCGATATTGCAGTACCGAGGGATATAGACGCT
>JAENYW010000206.1 GCA_016841555.1 Tepidibacillus decaturensis | reverse complement strand
ATCCAAATATACGATTATCCTTGTGGATGGATGCAAATGTAGCAAAGGAAGAGGTTCTTTCACTATTATCCTATACCGATATATTGAAAGTCAGTGAGGAGGAATATCAATTTTTATTAAATACCACTGAGGAAAAGCTTGCTGTAGAAAAGTTCCTATCAGAAGGCATTTCCTTAGTGATTATCACGAAGGGGGATAAAGGAAGTAGCTTTTATACCAGGTTCCACTCTGGGCATGTAGCTGTTTCAAAGGTAAACCCGATTGATACAACGGGTGCTGGAGATGCCTTTGTTGGTGGAATGCTGTATCAGCTAGGCAATAGAAATATTCAAAAAGAGAATATTCAACAGCTATTAAATGACAAAGAAGCATTGAAAGAAATATTAACCTTTGCAAATGTTTGTGGAGCTATTACAACAACAGGTAGAGGAGCTATACCGTCCTTACCAAACTTAGCAGATGTTAAAGAATTATTGATTAAATAGATAAAAGCCCAATGCCGCCATTGTAAGTGCTACTATTAAATGTAGACTGATATATATAAATGCTTTCATATATTCCTTATTTGATAAAAGATTAATCGATTCAAAGGAAAAGGTGGAAAAGGTGGTAAAAGCACCTAAAAAACCTCCAGAGATAAATAAATACGTGTTATCTTGTAAAAGATTAGTTCCTAATAGAGTCCCAAAAGCAAATGAACCAAGCATATTCACAAGAAAGGTTGCGATTGGAAAAGCTTTGGAATAAGGCTTTAATAATAGACTAATAGCATATCGGGAAATAGCACCAATTGACCCACCAACTCCAACGAAAAGCAAGCTCAAGATTCATTCCCCCTAACTATAGATGGAACCTTCTTGTTCCATCGTTTTGTGGCGGCATGTATTCCTAACCACGAAAAAAAGAGTCCACCAAGAAAACTCAAAGTTATATAAAGCATAACTAAAGCATACGCCTTTTCTTGAAAAAGCAACAATATTTCCACACTGAATGTGGAAAAAGTAGTAAATGATCCTAATAAACCAGTAGCAATAGCAGCTTTCATTTCTGGAGTAATAGTAACCCGATTATTATTAACAGCTATCAAGAAATAAGCTAATAAAAAAGAACCAAGTAGATTAATCAATAATGTTGGGTATGGGAATGTAATGTTAGGATAGATACCTTGAGGTATCCAACCAATTCCCACTCGTAATATCGCTCCAGCAAATCCTGCTAATCCTACATATAAAAAATTCATATGATTTACCTTCCTATTACAAAAAATTTGACTACTCTATTATATAAAAAGAGGATACAAAATGAAAATATAAAAAACAGCTACTTTTTTAGCTGTTTTTTATATTTTCCAATATTTTAACACCTTATCACGCATGGGGAAAAGAAAAAATGCAAAATCTAAATACAATTAGGAAGTTCAGAGAAGGGGGGGGGTGTTTATGGAATGGCTTAGATTAATAGGAATTACAATAACGATGATTGTAATAGGATATATGGTTTTAAGAATTATAGGGAAAAGAACACTAAGTGAAATGTCAATCTTTAATGTATTTCTTGTTTTGATGCTGGTAAATATTCTAGCAAGACCAATTCGAGTAGATAATTTTGCTGAGCTTATTATTCCTACGATGATTATCCTAGTAGCATTTTTTTTATATACCTATCTTTCCAGTACAAATGCTTTTGCGAAAAAGGTAAAGATGGAGCCAATTGTATTAGTTAGACATGGAAATATTGATGAAAAGAGTTTAAATAAAGCAAAAATGACATTATCCGAATTATTAGCCGAACTACGAGTTAAAGGAATTAGTCATGTGAAGGATGTAGAGTTTGCTATATTAGAGGAAACAGGGAGACTAAGTGTAATCCCTAACAGTACCAGTCGTCCAGTATCACCTAAAGATTTATCTATTGTTACAGGGTATGAGGGTTTACCTGTATCACTGATTATTGATGGGGTAGTACAGTATGATAATCTAGCTAAAATTAATTTATCACCTGAGCAACTATTTAATCAGTTAAAAATGCAGGGGTATAATCAAGAAATGATTAAAACCATTTCATTAGCTGTATTGGATGAAAAAAAGAATATTATTATTGACCAAAACGATGATACAAATCAAGGAAATATTCTTCAAGAACAGCAGGGGTTAATGAAGAAAATGCAAGAGGATTTACAGGTTGAAAAACAAGCACCTGAAGATCATGATTTAGGACTAGTTGATGACTACATCAAGCCATAACAAAGAGTGAACTCGTTTAGATAAAATAGGGAGGGAAGGATTTAATGGATGAATCACTTGTTACTATCGTTCGATCCATCATTGCTTTTTTTACATTACTACTTTTTACAAGAATATTAGGTAAGCAACAGGTTGGACAGCTAAGTGCTTTTGAATATGTTTCAGGCATTACGATAGGTTCCATGGCCTCTTCATTAAGCATTGACCTATCCATTAAACCACTCCCGATGTTTATTGGACTTGCAACATGGATTATCCTTGTGTTTGGATTACAATTTATAGCCATGAAATATAGATGGTTTTCAAAGGTGATTAATGACCAACCAACGATCGTGATACAGAATGGTAAAATTTTAGAGCAGAATTTAAAAAAAATAAGGTATCGCTACGATGAATTGATGTCTCATTTAAGAGAAAAGAATATATTTGATGTTTCTCATGTGGAATTTGCATTATTGGAAACCAACGGAAAATTATCTGTACTAAAAAAACCACAATATGAAACCGTAACGCCACTTGATCTTAATATTGTTCCATCAATCAATGGATTAATGACAGAAGTGATACAGGATGGGGTAATCATAGAACAGAATTTAGCAAATAGAAAGATAACAAAAGAATGGGTGGAACAGCAGTTAAAAATGCATGGAATAAAAAATATAAAAGAAGTTAGTTATGGTACGGTTTTACCTGATGGACAACTATATGTTGATAAATTTGATGATGCTATCAAAAACATTAATATTGGAGATTTTAAAGGCCCCTTACTAGTATTCCAAAGAAAAATAAGGATAAGTGGAGTGACATAACATGAGAAAATGGTTTGTGATTCTTGGTTCCATTGGCATGCTGGTGTTATTCATCATTATCATGGGAAGTGGTGTTTTTTTAAAGAATCCAATAACAAATCATGATGATGTGATAAAGCAGCTTAATCTAATTGAACAATCTGTAACAGCACATCAGTGGAAGGAAGCGAATCAACAAATAGATGAACAATTTACAATATGGGGTAAGGTGAAAAATAGGATTCAATTTAGTGTAGAAAGGGATTTTCTAGAAGAGATAGAAGGTGATTTAGCAACACTTAAGGGTGCAATTGTAGCGAAGGATTTAAAAAAGTCCATTGAAATCTCAGAAAAAATTAAAGTTATTTGGCGTGATTTAGGAAAATAGTATTGTATTTTTTATCCACTCCTTTATAATTAAGAGGTAAAATAATTTAATAATGATGGTAACCTTCAGGGCAGGGTGAAATTCCCGACCGGCGGTGATCTAATGATTGTAATTAGTAAGCCCGCGAGCTGTATATTTCAGCAGGATTTGGTGAGAATCCAAGGCCGACAGTAAAGTCTGGATGGAAGAAGGAGATAATGGCAATAAGATATCCTTGTATATAAACATCGATACATAGTCGATTTTTTATATCATTAGGAGTGTTTGTCTATTAATGAACGTCCCTGAATATAATAGGGGCTTTTTTTATTGCTTTTATTATAGGTAACTGAAGGAAAGCATCTGATGGAGGACAGAGAGAGGAGAATATTTTTATGAGATATCAAAATGGAAGATCTTTAAAGCAGGTTATTTTAATTTCCGTCATGGCTGGAATTGCCTTTATTATTCAATACCTAGATTTCCCCTTACCATTTTTCCCACCATTTTTAAAGATTGACTTTAGTGAAATACCAGCATTATTAATGGCTGTTTTATTTGGACCAGCAGCAGGAATTTTGGTTGAATTTTTAAAAAATGTCCTTCATTTTCTTGTGAAGGGAAGCGAGACTGGAATTCCTATTGGACAAATGGCTAATTTCTTTGCGGGGACTATTTTGATTTTAGGTACAACGTGGGTATATAACAGAATTCCTACTAAAAAAGGTTTGATTTTAGGCTTGTTATTTGGAAGTGGTGTGATGGCGATTATCATGTCTTTAGCAAATTATTATTTTATACTCTCCTTTTATGAAAAGCTACTAAACTATTCAACAACATCTTCAGAGAAGTTAATTTTAGTTTTATCGGGGATTGCTCCCTTTAATCTAATAAAAGGAGTTATTATTACACTTATGATGATTCCGATTTATGCATCCTTAAAAGCTCGATTAAAGCAGTTTGTATAAACACCTATATAGACTCAAGTATTTGATTTATAAAAATGAGATTGGTAAAATGTAATGTGTAGGACAGGGGGGATAATGATGGCAAAACAAGAGGAAATATTAACGATTGATGCTCCTTCTCCTGACTTTACTTTACCTGCTAGTCATGGAGAAGAGGTAAGTCTGAAGGATTTTAAAGGAAAATACGTAATTCTATATTTTTATCCAAAGGATAATACACCAGGCTGTACAACGGAGGCTTGTGATTTTAAAGATTATCATGAAGCATTTAAAAATCTTGATGCGGTTATTCTTGGGGTAAGTCCAGATACCTTGAAATCCCATGATAAATTTATAGAAAAATATCAATTGCCATTCCTATTATTAGCGGATGAAGAGCACACGGTAGCTGAAGCATACGGTGCTTGGGTTCTAAAAAAAATTTATGGAAGAGAGTACATGGGAATCGAAAGATCAACCTTTATTATAGATAAAGAAGGAAACTTGATAAAGGTATTTAGAAAAGTTAAAGTGAAAGGTCATGTTGAAGCAGCATTAGAATATATAAAAGAATTAGAACAAAACTGATTACTTTCTCATCAGTCTGAGAGCCATCCAAATAGGATGGCTCATTTCGTAAATAGTTAGGAGTGAATATATTGAAGGCGGTATCATCAGCAAAAATGAGTGAAAGACACCAGGAAGCTTTAAAAGCAAGGTATCCAATGATAGATTTTACCTTTTTCGAAAGTATGAAGGAAGCATATGAAGAAGCTAAAGCTGCGGATATTTTAATCACTTATGGTGAAGACCTTAATGAGGGTATTATTGAGAGTATTAAGCATGTAAAATGGATTCAGATTATAAGTGCTGGATTGGATAAGCTCCCTTTTACTATCCTCCACGAAAAAAATATACTTGTTACCAATGCAAAAGGCATTCATCATATTCCGATGGCAGAGTATACTCTTGGAGCTATCTTACAATTATCTAGAAAATCCATTGATATTTTTCAAAATCAACAAAAGAACAAATGGGATCGAACAATACGGGTATCAGAAATAAATGGTGCTACACTTGGTATTGTTGGATTAGGATCAATCGGAAAAGGAATTGCAAAAAAAGCAAAAGCATTCGATATGCGAGTTATTGGGATGAATACGGATGGACGACCTAGTCCCTATGTAGATCAAGTGTATTCGAAAAAGCAATTATCAGCATTATTAGCGGAAAGTGATTATATTGTTATTATTCTCCCTTTAACCAAAGATACATACCATTTAATTGGTCCAAAGGAATTGAAAGCTGTGAAGCAGACTGCTTATTTAATTAATATTGAACGTGGG
>JAENYW010000205.1 GCA_016841555.1 Tepidibacillus decaturensis | reverse complement strand
ACTTAGGATCTAGCGCCTTTGGCGTGGGGGTTCGACTCCCTTCACCCGCACCATAAAAAATCCGAGCGCTACGTCGAAATACTCCCTTAGCTCGAGGAAATCGTTGTGCTAGTAAAGTGCACCATATAGTGCACCATTTAAAAACCGATAATAGCACCATTTGTCCTATAAAAAGATGCGGTCGTGGTGGAATTGGCAGACACGCTATCTTGAGGGGGTAGTGGTCTTATGATCGTGCGAGTTCGAGTCTCGCCGACCGCACCATAAAACATAAAAAATATACATTTATTATCGGGATGTGGCTCAGCTTGGTAGAGCACCTGGTTTGGGACCAGGGGGTCGCAGGTTCGAATCCTGTCATCCCGACCATTTTATAAGTGAGAAATGAGAAGTGAGACTTAGTTAAATCGATGAAAAAGTCGATTGCTCTCACCTCACACATCTAATCTCTAATATGCGGGTGCACTAAGAAGTAATTCCAAGAAGTTATTCACAGCACAACGATCGAAAGTTAGCAAAGAAGCTACTTCAACCGAAGGTAACTTTCATTATGCGGGTGTAGTTCAATGGTAGAACTCCAGCCTTCCAAGCTGGTAGCGTGGGTTCGATTCCCATCACCCGCTCCATATATATTCTGACAACTACGTCGAACGAACTTCTTAAAAGCTCGTATATATACATTAGAATATAAAAAGGTTATGATAGTACCCGTGAAGGGTGCTTTTTTCGTATATTAATGATTAAATGTATTCATATTATCAATAAGATTAGGAGTGAAGGTAATGGAAAACTTTGAATTTCACAATCCGACAAAATTGTTATTCGGTAAAGGAGAAATAGAGAAAATTGCTAATGAGATCGTTCGTTATGGAAATAAAATTTTGATTGTTACTGGTGGCGGTAGCGTAAAAAAAATAGGTATTTTAGATCAAGCTATCGTTCATTTGGAGGCATCGGGATGTACATGGTTTCATTTAGAGGGGATTGAGCCTAATCCACGATTAACAACGATACAAAAAGGTATTGAGATATGTAAACGTGAAGGAATTGAAATAGTTCTAGCAATCGGCGGAGGAAGTGTTATTGATGCTTCCAAGGCAATCTGTGCTGGAGCGATGTATGATGGTGATGTTTGGGATTTTTATACTCGTAAAAGCACAATTCGTTCTGCACTACCACTAGGAACAGTGCTTACTTTGGCTGCTACAGGTTCGGAAATGAATGGGAATTCTGTCGTTACCAATTGGGAAACGCAAGAAAAATTAGCAGTGGGAAGTAATAAGCTCCTTCCTAAATTTTCAATACTTGATCCAACTTATACATATAGCGTGCCAAAAGATCATACTGTTTATGGAATTGTTGATATCATGTCCCATGTATTTGAACAATATTTTAGTCATACTTCACATACACCTTTGCAGGATCGATTTAGTGAAGCTATACTAAAAACTGTAATCGAAAATGCTACGAAGGTAATAGATAATCCAAAGAATTATGATGCACGTGCTAATATTTTATTAAGTAGTACCTTTGCGCTAAATGGATTAATTAATATTGGAAAAACAACAGATTGGGCTACACATGCAATAGAGCATGCAGTGAGTGCTGTATACGATATTCCTCATGGTGGTGGATTAGCTATTTTATTTCCCCATTGGATGGCATATGTAATGGATAATGGAATCGAAAAATTTGTAACCTTTGCCGTAAATGTTTGGAATGTAGAGACGGAAGGCAAAACGGATAAAGAAATTGCGTTAGAGGGGATTACGAAGACAAGAGAATTTTTTAATCGTATTGGAGCTCCATCTCAATTGAAGAACTACAATATTGGTAGTGAACGAATAGAGGAGATGGCAGAAAAAGCAGTTCGTGGGGGAACAATTGGCAGCTATAAACGGTTAACAAAGGAAGACGTAATAAAAATTTTACAGGAATCACTATAATATCCCATCATTAGGAGTAGTTATTATACTGCTGATGATGTTATCTAGGGGTAAGAAATTATCTAAATTAATGAGTATGAGGATGGTACAATGTTAAGATATGAAAAAAAAGTAAATAATGTAGAGGAAACCAAGAGGTTCGCTAAGACAATAGCAAAATATTTATTACCATCAGATGTTATTACATTAAATGGAGATTTAGGTGCAGGAAAAACCAGTTTTACTCAAGGAATAGCGGAAGGGTTAGATATTAATCAAATAGTTAATAGTCCTACCTTTACGTTAATAAAGGAATATGAAGGGAAATATCCACTTTATCATATGGATGTATATCGCTTAGAGGGACAGGTTGAAGACTTAGGATTTGAAGATTATTTTTTTGGAAATGGAGTTACTGTGGTCGAATGGGCGACTATTATTGATGAATATTTGCCTGAAAACTATTTAAATATTATCATTCATGTATTAGGAGAGAATGAACGTAATATATCGTTAGAGCCTCATGGTGACCGATATTTACAAATGTGCGAGGAGTTAGTTACAAATGAAGATTTTAGCAATTGATACTTCTACTTCAGTAATGGGTGTAGCATTGTTAGATGAAAATAAAGTGTATGCTGAAGTAATAACCAACTTAAAGAAGAATCATTCGATTCGTTTAATGCCTATCATTGATCAGCTTTTTCATGAGGTTAATTGGTTACCAAATGATATTGATTTAATAGCTGTTGCAAAGGGGCCAGGCTCCTATACGGGTGTTCGTATTGGTGTTACAACAGCAAAGACATTTGCATGGGCATTACATATTCCATTAGTTGGAGTATCAACATTAGAGGCCTTAGCTTATGAACATTACCATTTCATGGGTTATATTTCACCGATAATTGATGCTAGACGGGGACAAGTATATACGGGGTTATATCAATCAAACGATAATAGGTGGGAAAACGTAGGTCAGGATCGTATTATTCTATTATCTGATTGGGTGGATGTAGTCAGAGAAAAAAAAGATAAGGTACTATTTATAGGTGATGATGTGACACTTCATCGAGAAAAAATTGAACAGGCAATGGGTGAAGCTGCTGTCTTTAGTTATCCAGCATTTCAATTTCCGCGCCCAAGTATTATCGGCATGTTAGGAGAAAAACGGATGGAAAGTGGAAAGATAGATAACACCTTTGATTTCACACCCGCTTATCTTCAATTAGCGGAAGCGGAAGTGAAATGGCTAGAAAAACAAAAAGGTTAGGTGTTTATCTTGGAGGAGCAAGCCTTACTTATTCGAAGAGCAACAGTAAAGGATATTAATGATATATGGGCTGTAGAAGAGGCCTCTTTTTCCACACCATGGTCTAAAGAAGCCTTTAAAAGAGAATTGACAACGAATCAATTTGCCTATTACTTTGTATTAGAGCTTGAAAAGAAAATAGTAGGCTATGCAGGAATGTGGATTATATTGGATGAAGCTCATGTAACCAATGTAGCGATTCTTCCTGAATCAAGGGGACTAAAGCTAGGTGAATTATTAATGACACACCTTATAGCCAACGCCAAAATGCATGGTGCAGAGAGTATGACCTTAGAGGTTCGGGTATCCAATAATATTGCGCAGAATTTATATCGTAAATTACATTTTGAAGAAAAAGGAATTCGAAAAAATTACTATGCAGACACATTGGAAGATGCATTAATTATGTGGGTGGAATTATGATGATAAGCTGGAAGAAAGAAATGGATTTAAATAAGAGTCAAAGAAACAATAGAAAATTAGATGGACCTATAAATATCTTAGGAATAGAAACAAGCTGTGATGAAACATCAGTTGCTGTTGTTCAAGATGGAGAAAGAATATTATCTAATGTTATATCGTCCCAAATTGATATACATAAACGATTTGGGGGAGTTGTTCCTGAGGTTGCATCGAGAAAGCATGTAGAAGGAATTAATTTTATTCTTCAAGAAGCATTAGAAAAGGCAGACCTAAAGCTAGATGATATACATGCTATTGCAGTAACCTATGGACCAGGTCTAATTGGAGCTTTGTTAGTAGGCATTGCGGCAGCAAAAGCAATAGCATTTGCAAAACGTATTCCATTAATAGGTGTACACCATATAGCTGGACATATATACGCTAATCACTTAGTAAAGCCGTTACAGTATCCGCTTATTGCTTTGGTGGTATCTGGAGGGCATACAGAGCTTGTATATATGGAAGATCATCTCCAATTTGAAGTGCTTGGTCAAACAAGAGATGATGCTGCAGGAGAGGCCTATGATAAGGTAGCAAGAGCTATACAGCTTCCCTATCCAGGAGGTCCTCATATTGATCGATTAGCTCAAAAGGGTATTCCGTCCATACCATTGCCTAGAGCATTGATGGATGATTCCTTTGATTTTAGTTTTAGTGGATTAAAGTCAGCTGTCGTCAATAAGCTTCATAATGCAGAACAAAAGGGAGAAACGTTGAATAAAGAGGATGTGGCAGCTAGCTTTCAAGAATCAGTTGTAGATGTACTTGTAACAAAAACAATTCGGGCAGTAGACGAAAAAAGAGTAAAGCATGTCATATTAGCTGGAGGTGTAGCAGCGAATCAAGGCTTGAGGAGTAGACTAAAGGAAAAAAGTGTTGAACTTGGCTTTGATTTAACGATTCCTCCATTAGCCTTATGCACGGATAATGCTGCGATGATTGCAAGTGTAGGATATTTCTCTTATCTAAAAGGAGATTGGAGTGACTTAGATTTAAATGGGATTGCAGGATTACCACTCCCTAAAGATAAATAGGAATAATATATAAAAATAGGAGCGATGCTCCTATTTTTTATACCCTGTTGATAAAACTTATCCACAACGATGTGAGTATGTGAATAAGTTTTACTAATGCTTTGAAACCAAGAAGAAGAAATCAAGAGAGTTATGGACAATTTTATCGTCATTTTTTGTGGATAATGTGGATAAGTTTTATGAAAAGGAGTAATTTAAGGAAAACGCTGTGTATAACTCTGTGGATATGTGGATTAGATAAAATTTTCTTTATATTTAGAAAGGATTTTTTATCCGAGGTATCGAATTCATGGGTGGATAGATGTGGGAGAAAGGAGTTTAATAACCTTGAATGATAACTCAAAATCGTTTTTAATCATTACCATTATTATTCTGATACCCATGATAACAGTATTGTTATTGATATATTTTGATAAGGAGTATACACAAGAATTATTTATTAAAACAAATGAAAAGGTCATGGCAGATACGCTATTAGTTAATGAAAAATTTATTAAAGAAAGCATGCAATCTAATCCCGTAATAATAGATAGTGAAGATGAAGCTTTTAATAAGGAATGGAAGGAAATACATAATGAAGGAATAAAGAAAATTCTATTTGAATTATCTAAAGACAATGTATATTACAAGGGCGTCGGTATATATAATATAAATAGGGATGAAATAGTATTTCATCTAGGGAAAAAAGAAGTATACCAAGCATTATATGCTAAAAAAGCGATAGAAGATATAAGAGATAAATATAAGGATAACGAAAGCTTTTATACAAAAATAGACTCTCAACTTTATTATATTGTTCCCATTGTGAATGAAGAAGAATTAGTTGGCTTTATCTATTCTGTTTTCAAAAATAGAGTATCTATTTCTCATTTATTTTGGTTAGAACTGATATTAACATTAGGATTAGCTGTTTTTGGGGCGGGATGGGTGGAATTAAAAACACGACAAATGATTAAAAAATTGAAAAGTGAATTGGATA
>JAENYW010000204.1 GCA_016841555.1 Tepidibacillus decaturensis | reverse complement strand
TTCCTCCCTTAATAGGTAATGTCTTAATGTGCTTTCCAAGGCAGCTAATGTCATTTTGTCGACTCTTAACGATCTCGTTAATTGATTTTTTTTGAGTCGATCAATCCACTTTCTTTTACCCACAATGATTCCGGTTTGAGGACCGCCAAGTAATTTATCCCCACTAAAGGAAACAAGATCTGCTCCAGCATGAACAACCTCTTGTACAGTAGGCTCTGTACCGATATTATGCTGTTTTAAATCATATAATACACCACTTCCTAAATCCTCATAAACAGGGACTTGCTGCTGTTTTCCTAAATCTACAAGGTCTTTTAGCGCGACTTCCTTTGTAAAGCCAACCATCTTAAAATTACTATGGTGGACCTTCAATAGTAATCCAGTTTGGTCACTTATTGCTCTTTCATAATCATAAAGGTGCGTTTTATTTGTCGTACCAACCTCTTTTAATTTAGCACCACTTTGAGTCATTATTTCGGAAACGCGAAAGGAGCCACCAATCTCGATCAATTGACCACGTGACACAACTACTTCTTTTCCTTTAGCCATTTCGTTTAAGACTAAAATGACAGCTGAAGCGTTATTGTTGACTACCATCGCAGCTTCTGCACCTGTTAATTCTATTAAAAGGTCATCGACATGGTCATAACGCGACCCGCGTTTTCCTTCCTCAAGTCGATATTCTATATTTGAATAATGATTTGCTGCTTGTTGAACCGCTAAAATGGATTCCTTAGAAAGCCTGGCTCTTCCTAAATTTGTGTGTAAGATAATCCCTGTTCCATTGACCACAGACTGAAGATGGGAAGTCGTGAGCTTTAGATACTTTTTTTTAATCTTTTCGATGATACCTTTTTCTGATGGGACAGAAGGAGATTCAGCTTGTAATATGATTTCACGCTCGTTATCAATAATTTTTGAAGTAATACTAGAGATTAGCTCCAAGTAGGATGCTTTTATTAATGCTTCTATTTCAAAGGTTTGTAGTATATAGCTTACAGAAGGAAGGCTTCTCAATGCATTCGCTTGCTGTTCTGTTGGCATACAGATTCACCTACTTTTTATAGAAATAAAAAATACAAAAAAAGATTAGGGTATATCTATAAGCGCTTAAACCCACACTGTTGAATGTGTGGGTTTAAACGCCTGTAGAACTATCTTACGAGTATTTTACCTGGATGATTATCTGTAAACACTCCAATAATTTTAGCATACTTTACACCAGCAGCATGTAGATTCTGTAATGCTTCTTCAGCTGCCTCACCACGAATAGCGATAAGCAATCCGCCTGATGTAACTGCATCAGCAAGAATTAACCGATCGAAATCATCTATATGTTGATCAAACATTACCTGTGGAGTAACAAATTTCAGATTATCCTTACTTCCTTTTGCAGCTCCATTTGTCTTTGCTAAATGCTTTGTTCCTTCAAGGATTGGGACATCTGCAAAAGTAAGAGTCAAACCAATATCTGTTTCATTCATCATTTCTAAAGCATGACCTAATAATCCAAAGCCTGTAACGTCCGTAACTGCAGAAACAGGGAAGCCTTTTATCGCTTCAGAAGCATATTTATTTAATTCTGCCATGACGTTAGTAACACGGTCCAATTGATCTTTGGTTAGAACATTTCCTTTGATTCCATTCGTTTGTATCCCAATACCAATTGGTTTGGTGAGGATTAGCTTATCTCCTGGCTTAGCTCCAATATTGGTCCATATCTTATCAGGATGAGCTTGTCCTGTAACAGAAAGGCCAATAATAGGCTCTTTATTATCGATGGAATGACCACCAACTAAAACAGCACCAGATTCCTTTACTTTATCGGCACTTCCCCGTAATATTTCTGCAAGTATATCCGCCGCAAGCGTATCTATGGGATATCCTACAATATTCATGACGGTTAAAGGGGTTCCACCCATTGCATAAATATCACTTAATGAGTTAGCTGCTGCAATTTGCCCAAACATGTATGGATCATCTACAATCGGAGTGAAAAAATCTAAAGATTGAATTAGTGCCAAGTCATTAGATAATTTATATACACCAGCATCATCAGGAGTATCTAAACCAACGAGTACATTTTCATTTTTCTCTTGTTGAGGCAGATGACGCAAAACTTGCGCCAGGTCTTCAGGACCTATTTTACAGCCTCATCCAGATTTTGTGGTGGTTTGTGT
The DNA here is from genome assembly GCA_016841555.1 of Tepidibacillus decaturensis. Classification (GTDB taxonomy): domain Bacteria; phylum Bacillota; class Bacilli; order Tepidibacillales; family Tepidibacillaceae; genus JAENYW01. The sequence continues at coordinate 3,531 of JAENYW010000204.1, read as the reverse complement.
AAGACGAATATTGTTATTTAGGTGTAATTCCACTATTAACCCCTCCTTTATTCATCAATGTTCAGCTTTAGCTGACCGAGTTTATTATAAGTATTAACATAGATAGGAATTGACTATTCATCACGTGATTATAGCATATTTACTCAGCATTTTCAATTTGACACGAAATAACACGTTGTTCTAAAAAAAATTTAGGAAAAGCATATTTCCTAGTTTCCTATATAGAGTGACTTTGGTAATATGATGTATAGACTTCGACATGTTGGAGAGCTTAAATTGGGAAAGGGTGGTATCATGAACGCTGATTATATTTTAGTTCGATTTGGAGAAATTGCCTTAAAGGGAAGGAATCGTTCACGATTTGAAGATAAATTGATTCAAAACATTAGGAAGGTGCTAAAGGGACTTAATCAAGTTAAAGTAACAAAAACCTATGGTCGTATTTATGTGGAGCTTAGCGGTGAATCAGCCGATATCGTAATGGAACGGTTAAAAAAAGTATTTGGACTTATTTCCTTTAGTCCTGTTAAACGGACAGAATTAGACATTAATGAAATGAAGGATACTGCATTATCTCTCATTCAACAAATGAATCCTAAACCAAAGACATTTAAAGTAGAGAGTAAAAGGTCATTGAAAACTTTTCCGTTGCGTTCTCCTGAAATCTGTAATGAAATTGGCGGACATATTTTAACAAACACAGAGGGTATTACGGTTGACGTGCATCATCCAGATACAACAGTAAATGTTGAAGTTCGCGATGAAGGTGCCTTCATTTTTTCTCAGGTTGTTCCTGGGATCGGTGGAATGCCTGGTGAATCTAGCGGAAGAGGAATTGCACTGTTATCAGGAGGTATTGATAGTCCTGTAGCATCATGGCTTGCTATGAAGCGTGGCCTGTTATTAGAAGGAGTTCATTTTCATACTTATCCGATGACAAGTGCCGATTCAATCCAAAAGGTAATTGAATTAGCAAAGGTTCTGTCTACCTATTCTGGACACTTTAAGCTACATATTATTCCTTTTTTAGAGATACAAAAAGAAATCAAAAAAAATAATGAAAAAGTAAGTCATAATATTACCATTATGCGAAGAATATTTATGCGTATAGCGAAGGAAATAGCTGATAGGAGAAAGGCTTTAACTATCGTTACTGGGGAAAGTTTAGGACAGGTTGCTAGTCAAACCTTAGAAAGTATGGTTGCTATTAATCATGGAATCGACATTCCTGTGATACGTCCACTCATTACTATGGACAAGCTAGAAATCATAGCTATTGCAAAAAAAATTGGTACCTTTGAGCCATCAATACTTCCATACGAGGATATGTGTTCTAGGTTTGTACCAAAGAAGCCAGCGACAAAACCATCCATAAGTATTGCTGAAAGAGCAGAGAAAAAGATGGATATGGAAAAACTAATTGAATCTGCTTTAGCTAATTCCAAGACAATTACAGTAACTCCATATTCCAAGATTTCCATTGATGATATTATAGGAATAGATGAATGAAAAAGAACTCCCGCATCAGTATGCTAGCTTATAAAGCATCGCTAAAATGGGGATTTAACTACAAGCTAAGGGCTGTTTCCTGAAAAGGAGCAGTCTTTTTTTTCAGATGGAGGTAACTAATGCTATTTGATTTTGAATGGTTTAAATAATAAGTGGGAAATATATTATTGTGAATGCATTCAGATAAAGGGAAACACTTGAAGAAAGGGGAAGAGAACGTGAATACGGGCTTGTTAGAAGCGTGGAGGGTATGGGATTTTTTCTATCAGCATGTTACAAGGTTGGAATATGTAAATAAAGAAAATGAGAATATATTTCGAGTAGTATTTTGCAAGTATAGAGGACCTAAACTAGATACGAGGGACGGAGTTGCTATCTATCATGGAGATCCAATCGTTAAATTACATATTCACAATTGGAAATTAACTAAGAAATTATACGGAATTGAAAATGAAACCCAATTAGGCATAAAGACATTACGAATTGTAAAGGAATCGATGCCTGATTTAGCCCGATATATAGAAAACCACCCCAAAGGCACAAATGTAAAAGCAATTATTGGTACAACCTTTTTGCATCGTGGAGTAAATCGACTTGGGTTTGATGTGGCAAATGTTCCAGACTCCATTAAATTTAAATGGAAAAATATGTACTTAAAGTTTCTGCTGTTCTTAATTCATCCAAATGGAACAGAACGATTAAAAACGAAGCCTAAGGAATTATCTATTAAAAGGGTTTATTTATCAAAAAAACAATTAATTACTCGCTATGCTTATTCAGAAATAATGGAGGAAAAAGCGTGAAAATCCTCATTGTTACAGAGCTTATTGCTGGCAAAGGACATGAAAAAGCTGCAAAGTCATTAGAAAAGGCAATTTATTATATTGATTCATCCCATGAAGTAAAAATAGTATCCTTATTAGCTATTGTAAATAAGTCTATAGAGCAGATGTTGAAATGGATGTATATGTTTATAATAACTAAATACCCCCCTTTATGGGGGTGGCTTCATAAAAGAGAAGGTCATTTTTCTTTCGTAAAGAAATTAATTGCTTACGGAATGAAGATAAAGTTAAAGGGATTTATTGAAAGGGAGAAGCCAGATCTTATTATTGCAACACATGCGAGTGGGTTAGGAGCACTTGCTAATCTGAAAAACAAGTTTCATTATCAGTTAGCTGCGGTTTTTACAGATTTTCAGGTAAATAGCTTTTGGGTACATAATCAGATTGATTATTTTTTTGTTGCACATCAAGAGCTAGAGAGCAAATTAATAAACAGCTATAAAGTACCTTCTATTAAAATATACACAACAGGAATTCCTATCGACCCATTTTTTTCAATAGAAAATATGCAAAAGCATAATACACAGCTTTTAGATGCTCAAAAAAAATTCAACATTCTTATTATGGGTGGAGGACTGGGCCTTGGTGGGATGAAGGAAATTATCTCAACCCTTGTTACACTTAAAGATGTACCAATCTCTCTTTGTGTTGTTACTGGAACAAATGATCAATTATATCGTGATTTAATAAAAATGCAAACTGAATTAAGTCTTCCAATGGAAATCCATCAATATGTAAATAATATTAATCAGTTGATGATAAGAGCAAATGTATTAATAACCAAATCAGGTGGATTAACTATTTCAGAAGCATTAGCCATTCCTATTCCCATCATTATTTACAAGCCAATTCCAGGACAAGAGGAACAGAATGCTAGGTTTTTAATAAATAATAAAGCAGCAATAAGGGTGAATGAAGTAAGGTATATTTCCTATTGGATTCAATATCTTTTTACTCATCCATCTTTTTATTTAAAGTTAAAGCATCAAGAGCAATTGATAGCAAAACCAAATGCGTCTATACATATTAGTGAAGTACTACTTTGTCAATCAATGATAGATGAACAAGTAACAAAGGAAATGAGTCCCTAATTTTAAAAGAAAAAAAGGCTTAGCTCTGAAAATTTGAACATGCCCCTGTCAAGTAGACAGTGGAAATAATTAAAAAAATGTATAGC
>JAENYW010000203.1 GCA_016841555.1 Tepidibacillus decaturensis | reverse complement strand
GGGATGTTTTTCAGCAGGAAAAACAAAGCAATGTAGCTATTGTAATATTCAATAGACACGCAGAAAAGGAATTTTCCTTTTCTGTAGACCTTGGAAAATGGACATCAGCAAAGCAATTTACTGATATATTGAATGCTGATGAGATTATTTCTGCGGAGTATGATGGAATGCTTTATTTGACCTTACAGCCCTTAGAAGGAAAAGTATTCATTCAGTATCATGTCATGTAACATTTATCCTTGCTCACAAGTCATCATGATAGAACCAATTGCAATTAATAGGAACTGTTTTGTATCTCTTAGATTCTCCCACTTATGCTTATGATGAGGTGGGAGTTTTTTAATCAAGTAGACTCCCCATTATTCGCCGAAGTTCATCTAGCTGAAAGGTTCACTTCTAGATAATAAAGATGGGTAATAATTTATGGGATACAATGTGGAAATTTTGTTTTGAAAAATCGCTTATATAGGATATAATACTATGATATGAAAAGGAAAAAACAAGCAATCGATTAGGAGTGAATAAAAAGATGCGGGTACTGTCTGGAATTCAACCATCTGGTAAGCTTCATCTCGGAAATTATTTTGCGATGATGAAACGGATGATTGACTATCAAGAAAATAACGAACTATTTGCTTTTATTGTTAATTATCATGCATTAACCTCTGTTTTTGATGCAGAAAAGCTTAGAGAAGGAACCTTTGATGCAGTTTGTGACTTTTTAGCATTAGGCTTAGATCCTGATAAATCAACATTTTGGGTACAATCGGATGTACCGGAAGTAACGGAATTAACATGGCTTCTTTCGAATGTGACGGGTATGGGGTTGCTAGAAAGAGCCCATTCATATAAGGATAAAATGGCGAAGGGAATTCCTGCAAACCTAGGATTATTCTCCTATCCAGTATTAATGGCTGCAGATATTTTGGCATTTGGTGGAGAAAGGGTCCCAGTAGGGAAGGACCAAAAACAGCATTTAGAGATTGCAAGAGATATTGCAGAACGGTTTAATACCGCCTATGGGGAAACCTTTGTTTTACCAGATGCAGACATTGCTGAAGATTTAGCAACGATTCCTGGAATTGATGGTCAGAAAATGTCTAAGTCCTATGGAAATACGATAGAAATATTTACTGATGAAAAAACATTGAAAAAGAAAGTGATGTCTATTAAAACAGATACCACTCCTGTTGATGAACCAAAACCAATAGAAGGTAATGCTTTATTTGAACTCTATTCTTTATTTTTAAATGAGAAGGAAAAGGAAGAATTGAAGGAACGCTTTATCACTCCTGGTTTGAAATATGGGGAAGTGAAAAAAGAGCTAGCTGGTGTGGTTTGGGATTATTTTGCTCCTTATCGTGAAAAAAGAGAGATGTATGCCAATGATAAAGCAGAGGTAGCAAGAATTCTACAAAAAGGTGCGAATAAAGCTAGTGAAGCAGCTTCTTATTATGTAGAATTAGCTCGGAAAAATGTTGGCTTAGATTATTAGGAGCTGTGACGAAACGAAAATAGATATATATATAAGGCTTATCCTCTTATGTTATTACTAACTCTAAGGTGATAAGCTTTTTTTGTAATATACGTAAATAAAAAAAGCCCCAAAATATTAAATGAAGGTTGTGAGATAATGTCAGAATTTACTTGTGTTTTGTTCTTTTGTCCTGCTATGGTTTTTATTGCATCTATAATAGGGTATATAATATTTAAGAAGTGGTTTGTAATGCCTATTACAACATTTATTCTATTTACAATATTAACATTTACTTTATTTAATGAATCGTTCTTTTCTTGGGTAATTATTTATACGATCATTTCTATAGTAGTAAGCTTTTTGATGAAGATGAGACATGCTTAAAATAAGAGATTTGTGTTTAACTAAATCTATGATAAAGAGGTTATTATGAGTAAATATAATTTTTTGGAACATCTATTGTTTCCACCTACCTATTTAAATCAAAAAAAGCTTAGGACCAAACTAAAAGGAAAGACAGTCCTCATAACTGGTGCGAGCTATGGCATTGGAGAAAAATTAGCCTATCTTCTATCAGAAATAGAGCTTCATCTTATTTTAGTGGCTAGAACAGAAGAAAAGCTTTTGATGATAAAAAAAGATATAGAAAAAAGGGCTGCTAAAGTAAGCATTTATCCAGCGGATTTAAGAAATAGTGATGAGCTCGAGGATTTACTAGCATTTATTCATCAACTACCAGCAGGTATTGATGTGTTCGTAAGTAATGCTGGCATATCAATTAAACGGTCGATTTATGATTCATTAGACCGATTTCACGATTTTACTCGTACGATGGCTATCAATTACTTTGCACCAGTTCAATTGCTATTATCACTCATTCCTCTTTTGAAAAAAAATGAGGGACACATCATAACCATATCTACTGTAAACGCTCTGTTAATACCCCTCCCTTTTTGGGCAGCTTATCAAGCATCTAAATCTGCTTTTGACATTTGGTTTCAATCAGTGGCACCTGAGTTGAATGCAATGGGCATTGCTACCACATCCATCTATCTTCCTTTAGTAAAGACACGAATGATTTTGCCAACACCTGAATATCAGAAAATGCCAGCAATGTTTCCACATCATGTTGGAAAAATCATTTGCAAATCGATGTATACCAAAAAGAAAAGGGTTATACCTTGGTGGATTATTTTTGGTCAGTGGGCATCTTTGATGTTTAGAGGAGCTTGGGAGTTTGTCATACCAAGAATTTTGAAAAAAAGACGAAAGGACAGTAGTCATGTTTAAGCTTATCTATGCTTTATACAAAATAAAAGTCCTTTCTCCAATGGGATTATATCGACTAATCTCAGCTATTTATCTCCACGGCGTGAACATGCTGGCATTATTAAAAATTGCTGGTAGGATATATGGAAATAAAACTGCATTAGTGGATGAGAATGATACCTTATCCTATGCACAATTATTATCAGAGTCAGAAAGGCTTGCCATTGTTTTGAAGGAAAGCTATCAAGTTAAAAAGGATCAAAAGGTAGGTTTTTTGTGCAAAAATCACGCTTCTTTTATCAAGTCTATTTTTGCTGTATCTCAGCTAGGGGCAGATATCTATTTGCTCAATGTTGAAATGAGTAGGATTCAGTTTGATTATTTATTGGAGCACCATGATTTTGATCTGATAATTTATGATGCTGAGTTAAGTTGTTTTATTGAGGAGTCATCTTATCATAAAGAGAAGATACTAAGCTATCATGAAGATTTTCCTGCAATAAATAACTCATTAAGAGCTAGTGTGAATGGTAATCAGATTCTTAAGCGCTCTTCATCTAGCAAAATGGTCCTGTTAACAGGGGGAACGACAGGGAATTCTAAAGTAGCCTCACATCAGCCATCCATTTTTAATTATGTCCATCCATTTTTATCCTTACTGACTAGACTTCAGCTTATTAAATACAATACAGCTTATATTGCAACCCCAATTTATCATGGTTATGGTGTAGCTGTCTTATTATTATTTATCGCTTTGGGTAAAAAAGTAGTTATACATAAAGGTTTTGATGCAAAAAAAGCTTGTCATCTCATACACGAGCACAGGGTGGAGGTAGTAACTGTTGTCCCATTAATGCTACAGAAAATGCTGAAGGAGAAGGTTGAAGATTTACGATCTATTTCCTGCATTGCTTCTGGAGGTGCTGCACTCAATCCAAAGCTTGTGCAGGAGACGTCGAGTAAACTAGGTGATGTCTTGTATAATCTATACGGTACATCAGAAGCTGGATTGAATATCATAGCGACACCAGAGGATTTAACCTATTCAGCTAACACAGTTGGGAGAAGAATAAAGGGTGTTCAAATTAAAATAGTCGATGAACAGAAAAATGAGGTTGAAGCTGGTAGAGTAGGTCAATTATTCATAAAAAATAAAGGTGCCATGAGAGATGGCAATCATTCTTGGATAGAAACAGGAGACTTAGGCTATCGAGATAGTAATGGCTATTATTTTTTATCTGGTAGGGTGGACGACATGATCGTTTCCGCAGGTGAAAATGTCTATCCAGTGGACATTGAGCAGGTACTCATCACACACCCTCAAGTAGAAGCTGTAGCGGTTATTGGAGTATATGATGAAGGCTTTGGGCAAAGGCTAAAGGCATTCGTTCTTCCAGTCCAACATGCTACCCTTACAAAAGAGGAAATGATGGAATGGCTACACCCTAGAGTGGCTAGATTTCAGCTACCAAAGGAGATAACCTTTGTTGATCAAATGCCTTACACACACCTAGGTAAATTAGATAAGAAGCAGCTTAAAGCAAAGCATTAGATAGGCTTGGAATCGTGGAGGATAGCTAATTACGACAAAGAGATAAATTTATAAAAAATTGAATATTTTAGCAGGGATTTTGTGGAATAATGTAGAATGGGATAATGTAGTTTTATTAATGACTATGAAAAGGAGTTCTTTTTATGTCAATCACATTTAAAAAAGGAAATGAGGAAGATATTAAAGTCTTTTTTCCATATAATCCTGCGAATATAAGAAGGGTTAAAATAATTAAAGGAAGTTATTTTGACTCTATTGGTGAGCATTGGCATATACCTCTTCATGAGCAAGCTATAAAACAATTTATCGAAATATTTCCAAAGGAACAAATCAGTATAGATTCTTCTCTAAATATGAATAAGGTAATAGAAAATACAGAAATTAAAAAAATGATAGTTGATGGATTATTAAAGAATCTATTATTAGAGATAGATAAAAAATTGATCTTAAAAGGCTATAGTAGAAGTACTAGAAAAACCTATCTAGGACATATAGAGCGATTAACCTTTTATTATTTGACACACCCAAAACAGATGACAAAACAATTAATACATCAATATTTAATAGAGCTGTTAAACAAAAGAGATAAATCGCATTCTTATGTAAATCAAGCGATTAGCTCCATTAAGTTTCTGTATGAAAATATGTTTAATAAATATGATATTGTAGTTGATCTCCCTAGACCAAAAAAAGAACATAAATTACCAGATGTGCTTAGTCAAGATGAAGTATTTAGATTACTTGAAGCATTAGATAATGAAAAACATCGTGCTATTCTCTTTTCAACCTATTCTGCTGGTTTAAGAGTAAGTGAAGTTGTAAAATTGAGAATAGAAGATATAGATAGTAAACGAATGATGATTCATATTAGACAAAGTAAAGGAAGAAAAGATCGATATGTAATGCTTTCAGAAGTAGCGCTACAAATACTGCGAACATATGTAAAAAAGTATTATGTTGAGAAATGGTTGTTTCCTGGAGGTAGAGAGGGAAGACATATTACAGAACGTTCAGTTAAAAAGATTTTTGAAAAAGCGAAAATAAAAGCAAAAATCCAAAAGGATGTCTCTATACACTCTCTACGACATTCCTTTGCAACTCATTTACTAGAAGGTGGGATTGACTTAAGGTATATTCAAGAGCTATTAGGTCATACAAGCTCAAAAACGACAGAAATTTATACACATGTTTCTCAGAAAAATATTAGTCAAATCAAAAGTCCACTTGATACAATGTTAAATAAAAACAGTCCATAGTTTACAGATAGGAAGCTTATACGAAACAGATTCGTAATAATTCCATAATAATAGCTTATTACGAAACTAGGTTCGCAATAATTCCTAATTGGAATTTATTATGAAGTATAATGGTTCGTTTATACTGTAGTTATACAACATCCTGCTGGGATGAGTCGTTTTAATGTAATAACAGAGCATTTGT
>JAENYW010000202.1 GCA_016841555.1 Tepidibacillus decaturensis | reverse complement strand
GGAGTGGTGGTAATGAAGAAAACAATGATTTTTCTTTTAACGTTTGTACTTTTGTTAGGGACGTTCACCATGGCACTAGCTCAGAATGACAAGGAATCTATTGCGAATAAAGAGCTACCAAAACACGTAGATAAGAACAAGAACAAAATTTTTGATAATCTAGAATCAAAAATGGAAGAGTTAGATGTAAATGATAGAATCCCAGTTATAGTTATGTTAGATGATACATTCAAAGGAAAGCAAAAAGCAATTGAAAAAAATATTGGTTTATTCAAAGAAAAATTTGTTTACACTCATGCATTTAATGGCTTTGCTACTGAGTTGACGAAGAGTCAAGTAAATGCATTACAAAAGGTACCCTTTGTCAAACAAATTGAGTATGATATGCCTGTTCAGATTTCTATGAATACAGCTTCACAATGGTTTGGAGTAACAAAAGCAAGAACTGATTTTGGATTAGATGGAGATATGGATGGTAATTTAACCTCCTATACGAAAAACGATGTAGTAATTGCTGTTATTGATACTGGAATTGATGCATCGCATGTAGATTTAGATGGGGGTAAAGTAATAGGTTGGAATGATCTTGTAAATGGTAACACAACTCCATATGACGATCATGGTCATGGTACGCACGTATCAAGTATATCTGCAGGATCGGGTGATGGAAACTCCAATTATAAAGGGGTTGCCTATGGAGCCGCATTGGTTGGAATAAAGGTTCTTGATAGTCAAGGCAGTGGTTCAATGAGTACTGTTACTGCAGGAATAGATTGGGCTATTCAAAACAAAAATGTGTATGGCATTAACGTGATTAATCTATCATTAGGAACATCTGCTAGTTCTGACGGAACAGATGCCACTTCACTAGCAGTAAATAATGCTGCTGCTAATGGTATTGCCGTAGCGGTTGCTGCGGGGAACTCTGGTCCTGCTAAATATACAGTTGGTTCACCAGGAGCTGCAGCAGATGCAATTACAGTTGGAGCGATGGCTGATGTAGGAGAATTAGGTTTTAACTTAGCACAATTCTCAAGTCGTGGACCAACAGCAGATGAAAGAACAAAACCAGATATAGCTGCTCCAGGATACTATATAACTGCTGCTAAAGCAAATACATCAAATGGGTATGTCACCTATAGCGGAACTAGTATGGCAACACCTTTTACTGCAGGTGTTATCGGGTTGATGATTGATGCTAATCCGAGCATTACACCATCTGGAATAAAATCTACCCTAATGAATACCGCACAGGATTGGGGACCAACAGGGCAAGATAATGATTATGGAGATGGACGCTTACAGGCATATGATGCAATTAAAGCTGCTGGAGGATTTACTGGCTCTGGTCCAGCTGTTCCAACACATAATTATACTAATGGATATTTATCCACTTCTGGTGATTATGACAATTGGACAATAGATGTATCATCAACAAGTGAACCATTTGCTGTTACACTTATTATACCTGACTGGAAGACTAGAGGATGGAGAAGTACTCCAGATTTTGACCTTTATGTATACGATCCGCAAGGTAATTTAGTTGGTCAATCTGAAGGTACGGCACGTCAAGAATTAATAACCTTTAATCCTTCAACGACAGGTAATTATACCATTAAGGTATATTCCTATTCTGGTTCTGGAGATTATTTCTACGATACAAGCGCTAATTAATTCTTAGCTATGCTAAAAAGGAATCCCTATATTATAAGGGATTCATTTTTAATATTTCGTTCAAAACTATCATCCTTTTTTTGCGCCTAAAGACATATATAAAATTTAGAAGAAAATTACATTTGTCTCATTACATATAATAAAATTTACTTTATAATGGTAATAAATATATCATATGGCAATGTAACCTTTTAGTGAAAAAAGGGAGGGTATCGTTTATGCTACTTTCAAATCGATTAAAAAAATTGAGGGAAGCTGCGAATATTGATCGAGATATTTTAGCAGAAGGGGTAGTATCTTACTCTCATCTAAGCAATGTTGAGATAGGGAGATTCGTTCCATCAGATGATATTTTAATTGCATTGGCTAAAAAATTAAATGTACCGAAAGAGTATTTATTGAAATACGATAGAAAAGATCTTCATTTAGAGGAAATGCTAGTAGCATTGAAAAATAATATTGATTTTTTTCAAATGGATGAAGCTAAAAATGTTCTAAATTCAATTAAAACGGAATATCCTTTAATACAATCGGTGTATCAGGAAACATTATATTATGTCTTAAAAAGCTATTATTTTTCCAAAGTAGGGAAAAGGGAAGAAGCAGTACAAATATTGAAGGAAGAAGTAAGTCCTTTGATGAGTAATATAGACGAGGAAAAATTACCAGATGAATTTAAAGAGGCGTATTATTATATTTTGGCAATGAAATATTATTTTGACGAGGATTATCACAGTAGTTATCAATACTTTATTAAGCTTTTTCCTTTAGTAAAAGAGAATTTTTCAAAAGCGGTAGTCAATTATAATATTGCCTTAGTCCTATTAAGAATGAATAATGTCAACAATGCAATTTCATATGCAAGGAATGCTTTAAATATATTTTTGCATGATAGAAATTGGAATAAAGCTGCAGAAACAGATAATTTATTAGGTGTGATTTATTGGGAGATTAATGATTTTGAGAATGCTGAAAAGCATCTTCAAAGCGCTTTAGAAATGGTTAAGCAATATGATTTGGAAAACTTAGAGCCAAGACTATATCACAATTTTGGCCTATTATTTAAATTAAAAAATCATCTGGCTGAAAGTAGGAAGTATCTTAAAAAAAGTTTAGAGTTAAAAAAGTATAGAAGAAATAGAAGTAATAATGATCAACGAGTACTTACATATGCAGCATTATTGGAGGTTTTTTTACAGCAAGATTTATTAGATACAGCTAGAGAACAGTTGAATGAAGCAAAAGAATTTTGTAATAACAGTAATGAACTATATTTTTTAAAAGATATTGAAGCAAAATTAAATCTCAAATTAGGAAAAATTGATTTGTATGAAGAATCGATGATAGATTTAATTAAATTTTTTTACGGAAATAAACGCTGGAAATATGTAGAGTATTATTCAGAAGAACTAGCTATACATTATCAAAAAAAAAGAACCTATAAAAAAGCATCTGAGTTTTATCAGATAGCATTAAAAGCAAGTAAATACTTATGTGGGAGGGATAATGACAAAAAATGAATAAGACAATATTCATTACAGTTTTTGTGTTGGCATTAAGTTTAGGAATAGGGATCTATAGTATAAACCCAGCATATCTAGCAGTAGACGCAGGAGATGTAGATCTAATGAGTATAAACCCAGCATATTTAGCAGTAGACGCAGGAGATGTAGATCTAATGAGTATAGAACCTTCAAATTTTGCGTAAAATTGTATAACATTATTTAAATGCCTGCCGAATGGCGGGCTTTTGTATATCCATTAATCGGAATACTAATAATAAGAAAGATTATTAAAAAAATTCCAGTATTATCTTGAACTTTCAGACAATTTGGAATAATATTAATAGTAAGAAGACGGGTTAAATAAAAAGAAAAATAAAAAATAGATAATTAAAAAATGTTTGGAGTGGTGGATATGGCTAAAATGATTATGCAGGATTTAGATATGAGAATTCACCAGCTAAGAGAACTAGAGAAGCAGAACTACCTAGATGATGAAAAAAGAAAGTGTCTTCAATGCAGGCGAACAGAATTGGAAAATATGAAAGGAATTATTAGAGATCGTTTAAGAAAAAACGAATTAAGAAAAACGCCAAATCAAGATTTTTGGAAATTAGTTGATGAGTTTTAACTTTTTCTCTACAGATAGATAATAGCCTTCTTACTTGAGGTCACTTCATAAAGAGGTGGCTTCTTAATTTAATTTCAACGACGTTAGTGAATAAAATATTTCAAATAATTCCATCCGAACCAAGTCTTCTGTATTGTACAATTAAGTTTTATTTGTTTTAATTATTAATAAATGGAAGTAGTGAATAGATAAGTATATATTGCGGGGGGATAACATTGAACATTATTCGAAACATCTTGTTGATTCTATTAAGTATTATTTTAGTGATTACGATACCTTTGACTACCTTTTTTTATTCACTAAAAAGTACAATATTAAAACCGTATGCTACCATTACTTATATTAATCAGAGTGGAGTATATGAAAAAGCTGAGATCCTTATTAAGCAAATGTTATCTGAAACGTCAATAAATGATGAGAATAATCAAGGTGAAGATATTATTCTACAAATTATTAATCAAGTCGTAGAGGAACATATTACTGGAGACTGGTTAGCAATTAAATTAGAGAATATCCAAGTTTCCATTTGGGATTATATCTTGAATAAAACAAATCGTATTGAACCATTTCATATGGAAGAATATCAAGCTTGGATTATGAATGCGGCAGAGGGAAAAATAGAAGCATTAAGTAAAGAAAATGGAATACCTTCAGATAAGCTTAAAGAAACAATAGAGGATGAGCTTAAACAGAAAATTCCTCAGTCGATTGATATGACGGATATGCTAGGAATAACCTATGACCAATTAGATTTTATAAAGTTAAATTATCAAAAGGCTCAACATACTTTTAGACTGTTTATATTATTAAATATAGCAGGATTATTATTAGGTGCTTTATTAGCTTTTCGTTTTCGCAAAATTTTATTTTGGGTTGGATTAACTACTACTATTGCTGGAGTTTTCTCTTTGATTCCTGTTTTAGTAGCTACCTTTTTTAATGGCATGTCATTTGTGTCAAAAATAGAGCTTCCAGAGTCATTAAAGCTGATAGAAGTAAATGTAATTCGTCTCATTGAACTTATCGTCCAGGATATATTTAAACAAATAAATATTGTTTCTTTATTCATCATCGTTTTTGGGGCGATGTTGCTTTTACTAATGAAGTTAATAAAATCAAATCATACGATAAAGGCAGAAGAAAGTTTGTGATTAATAGGAATATGATATTCTCCATGTGAGGAGATGCTATAGAAGGGCTTAATTTACTTTAACAAACTCGCCAATATGGCGAGTTTGTTTCATTCTGTTTCAGTTATTTAAGTTATGAATAAGGATATTTTGCCATATACATGAACTAAGAATGTAGCTTATAAAAGAGGTGTAAAAAATGATTCAAATGAGTATCATTATTGCCCTGTCTATGTCAATAACACCTATCGTATGCGAATGGTTAAAAATCCCCAAAAAACTAAGAGCATGGATATCGTTATTGATTATTATTATTTTAAATATTTCAAACAGCCTGTTATTTGGTGACCACCATATTTTTGAAGCGATGAAAGCTGGAATTGAAGAAGGAGTTATTGCAGTAGGACTATATTCAACGGGCAAAAATACCATACAATATATTAATACAAAAAAGAAGTGAACTATTGACAGTATATTAATAAAATGTTAAGATAACTCTTGTCTGAAAAAAGAGGTTCGGTAGCTCAGTCGGTAGAGCAGAGGACTGAAAATCCTCGTGTCGGCGGTTCGATTCCGTCCCGAACCACCACTTTTCTCTTAATAGAGTTTATTTTTTTGTGCGGACGTGGCTCAGTGGTAGAGCATCGCCTTGCCAAGGCGAGGGTCGCGAGTTCGAATCTCGTCGTCCGCTCCAATAAAAATCCGAGAACGACGTTGAATAACATCTGAGTTCGAGGAAATCCGTGTGCCCGTGGGGTGCTCCATATAACTTTAATTTAATCTGCCGGGGTGGCGGAATTGGCAGACGCACAGGACTTAAAATCCTGCGGTAGGTGA
>JAENYW010000201.1 GCA_016841555.1 Tepidibacillus decaturensis | reverse complement strand
GTTACCAGCCTTCATCCAATTAGCAAAAATAGTTGTTGTCTGCTTTGACATATTACCCGCATACATTGGAAGCGTATATTCCTTTACATAAATCTCTATTCCCTGAGAAGAAAGAAGCTCCTTTAGCATTTGTGCATTCTCTTTTGTCGTCGACATTCCCATAAATACATGATAAGGACCTTCTCCAGATATTACCGCTGCTCTTCCCAAATCCTTCTGTGCTGCTACCGTCGATTCTGCACCAGTATATTCACTAAAAACTCCTGCTTGAAGAAAATATATCGCCTGTAAAGAAATTGCTTTAGAATCTATTGTTCCTTCAATCGTTCCGTCCAGCCCTTGTTGAGATGAATTTTCTGAAGAAGGCGGGTTAATGATTGCAGCCCTATCCTGTTGAAAAATAAATGGAACGAAATAGTTCAGCATGACATAACCAATCAATATTCCTGTTAAAATAGCTCCTAATCCTGCTATAAAAGATTGTAACAATTCCGATGGAATCGTTATAGATGTTTTTTTCTTCTTTTTCTTTTTCCCTGACATTGAAGCACTAGAATAGGATTTTTTATTTTTTTTATGATTATTATATGCTTGCTCTTGCCTTACATAAATAGGTCCATAATCAGTATCTCTTTGACTCCAGCTCACTTCAACATCTTGTTCTTTTTTGGTGGAGTTATCAAAGCCTTCCTTCACTATTTCCTTTTCTACATTTATGTATATTTCCTCTTCACTTCCATCAAATGTCTCTTTTCTATCAAAAGGATTCATATTTTCTGTTTGTTTATTTTGTTCTATCACACTAGATACTACATCTGTATTTTTTTTATTAGTAGATTCTGTAGCAGCTCTTTTTTTTCTTTTTTCTAAAGGTACCCAAGCTCTGATATTTATTCTTGGCTTGTCCATTCTATCCAACTCCTTTTTAGGGTGTTTCTTGTCCTAAATCCTCCTCTTAGGAGATACATATGTAGATAAAAACTACTTTAGAACAAAAAAAGATTCAAGGAATCTTTTTTTTACCGTTATCCTATTTCACTAATTACATGGATGAAAACTAAAGCTTGCTATACTAGTAACCTCCCAGTATATCACATAGAAAAAGGGACTCCATTCAAAATTGAGTCCCAATCTATTCTCATTAATAAACAATATAGCTTGACGTTATTATTGAAAATATTGATTTATATACCAAGTCCATATGACAGATCCATAAAAATATGTAATCATGGTCCCGATAAAGATGAACGGTCCAAATGGAATCATTTGCTTTTTTTGCACTTTACCAATGAATAATAAAGCTCCTCCAAACACTGCTCCAACAAAAGTAGATAGAAAGAGAGCTAATAGTGTATCCTGCCACCCTAATACCAAGCCAATGAGAAAAAATAATTTAATATCTCCCCCCCCCATTCCGCTACCACGACTTAAGATAGCAACAAGCAATAAAAACCCTCCACCTATGATAGCACCTAAGATGTAGCTGCCTATTGGTAACGGATGTATCCATAAACGAAGCAAACCCATTACTACCATTCCCAAATAAGTAATCCAATCAGATATAATTTGATATTTTAAATCACTTAAGGTAACCATAATCATCAGCATAGCAAAAGGATAAGCGATAACCATTTCCTTATTAAAGCCAATCGTGAAAGGAATTAATAAAAAAATAGCCATAGTAAGAAGTTCACCAAAAAGATAAATAGACGATATCTTCGCACTACAATACCGACATTTCCCCTTCAATCCAACATAGCTAAGAACAGGTATTAAGTCCATTGCAGTCAAACGATGCTGACAGACAGGACAATGGGGGGGCGGTAATACGATAGATTCCTTAATAGGCACACGTAATGCAATCTGATTTAAAAAGGAGCCAATTATTAAAGATAAAAAAATGTATGATGTTAAAAAAAAAAGATTCATATAAAGATACCTCGTTTGCTTATAAATTGAGAAAAATACAATGTTTATCTCACAATAACAGTTAAATAATGTAGATAATTCATCATTTGATATTTTAACCGGCTCGATATGAACCAATACCCTTTCTTTGTATTTTCTTTATAATTATAACATTTCTTTTTTCTTCGACTTTACTTCAATGTTCCTTTTCCAAGCATCTACTAATTGATAGGCCACCTTCCAAATATCCCCAGCACCCATGGTTAAAATTAAATCATTGGGCTTCGCTACTTCAAGTAAGTATTCATACACCTCTTCTTTTGTAGGAAAGAAGGTTGTGTTTTTGTTACTATTTTCTTTAATCATCTCCACTAGCTTTTGAGCATCTATTCCTTCTATCAGGTTGTCTCCAGCTGGAGAATAGATGTTAGTAATAATTACTTCATCTGCTTCAGAAAAGGAGCGACTAAATGCATCTAACAAAAAGAAGGTTCTTGTATATCTTTGAGGCTGAAAAACAGCTACAATTCGTTTTTCTGTTGCTTTTGCTGCACTGATTGTCGCCTGAATTTCTGTAGGATGGTGAGCATAATCATCAATTACTGTAATCTGGTTGTATTCACCAATGACTTGGAATCTTCTTTTTGCTCCAGTAAACTCTTGTAATGCTTTTGTAATCCCTGCAAACGGAATACCTGTTTCCAAACCAACAATAATAGTAGCCATTGCATTTAAAATATTATGTTTACCAGGTATAGATAAGTCTACTTTACCTAAGGTTGCCCCCTTATATTCTACAATAAAGGTAGAGGTACGGTTGAGAAAAGTCATATCCCTCGCTACCATGTCTGCATCCTCATCAAAGCCATAGGTAATTACTTTCTCTTTTATGTTGGGGATTATTTCCTTTATGTAAGGATCATCATAACAAACGACTGCAATCCCTGCTGGCTTTATTTGCTGTAAAAACTGACGATATGCTTGTTTAAGTTTTTCAAAGCTACCATCATAATTTTCTAAATGATCTGCTTCAATGTTCGTAACAACACCGAGATAAGGATAGTATTGTAAAAATGTCCCATCACTTTCATCTGCTTCTGCAACAACATAGTCACTGCTCCCAGCTTTAGCATTACTACCTATATTTAATACTTCTCCACCAATGATAAAGGTAGGATCTACATTATTATTTTCCATCATCAAAGCAATCATCGAAGAGGTTGTGGTTTTTCCATGAGCTCCAGCTACTGCCACACCCTTTTTTCCGTTTAACAGCTTAGCCAGCATTTCAGAACGATGAATAAAAGGAATATCTAATTCTTCTGCTGCCAATAATTCTACATTGTTTTTTGGTATATCCGTGGAATAAACAACTAGTTCAGCACCAGAAATATTAGATGCATGATGCCCGATAAAGATATTTGCTCCTCTATCCATTAATTTATCTGTTAATTCTTTTTTTGCTACATCAGAACCACTTACTTGATAACCTAAGTCAAGCATTACCCGTGCAATGGCACTCATTCCGTATCCACCGATACCAATAAAATGAACATGTTGTAGATTATTCACCCTCGTTCACCAACCTTAATCCTTTTTTCTATTCATCACTATGACATCTAATTCTTTGTTTAAGCCTTAAGTTCCTTTAATACATCATGTCTAACATCAGAAATCATATAGAGTGAACCTGTGAAAAGTATAACATCATCCTTCGTAGCCACTTGCATCGCTTGTTGTATTGCTTCACGCCAATCTTCTATAGCTTTCACCTGCTTATTTGGTTGAATCGCATGTATAGCAGAAACCATCTCTTGTATGGATGCTGCTCTAGGATTTTCTGGCTGAGTTATAATAAGCTCATCTGCCAATGGTATTAGAGGACGATAAAAAGCTTCTATCTCTTTATCCTTTAATATTCCAGTTACCATAATTAAACGATTATAGGTAAGTAGTGAGATTGTTTCACTAAGGCTTTTAGCTGCCTCTGGATTATGAGCACCATCAATAATTAAAAGGGGTTTTTCAGATAATACTTCAAAGCGTCCCGCCCAAAAGGTATTCTTCATACCAGAATAAAAAGCGTCCTCGTCAATATAAAAAGCATAAAATTGACGTAGGACCTCCAAGGTCATTAAAGCAACTGCAGCATTTTTAACCTGATGCGGACCAATCATATGAATTGTCATCTCAGGCATCGTAAAGAAGGGGTCTTTAAAATCAAATATACTTTCTCTGTGATTTATATTATGGGGGTTTACAGAGAATTGTTCATTGATTTGGTAGACACTTGCCTTTTTTGAGGCTGCGTTATCCTTTATTACTCTTATTGCTTCTTCGTTTTCTATTCCAGAAATAACAGGAATACCAGATTTAATAATTCCTGCTTTCTCAGCTGCTATGTCCTTAATATCATTACCTAATAAATCCATATGATCATGTCCGATATTGGTAATAACAGAAATAAGTGGGATGATTACATTTGTAGAATCTAGCCTTCCACCTAATCCTGTTTCCAATAAGACGATATCTGGATAAGCAACCGTAGCATAATATAAAAAAGCAATCGATGTTATTATTTCAAATTCAGTGGGAGCTCCTAGTTCGGATTCTTCTAATTCTTTTGCTAAGGGAATGATTTGGTTTAGCATATTCACCAAATCATCCCCAGATATATCCTTCCCATTCACTTGTATTCGATTTGTAAAATCAATCAAATATGGAGAGGTAAAGGTACCTACTTGATAGCCTGATTTTTTTAATACTTGAGCAATATAGCTTAGTGTCGATCCTTTGCCATTTGTTCCAGCTATGTGAACGAACTTCACTCTTCTTTCTGGATGATTTAACCTTTCTAACATCCATTCCATTCGTTTAAGCCCAGGCTTTATGCCGAGGGTTTTTAAAGCATGTATCCATTCAATTGCTTCCTCTTTCGATTTTACTTCTGTAACATTCATCTTACCCCTACTCTCTTTATCCTATAACATAGATTAGAGTAATTCCTTTATTCGCGCCAATACCTTATCTCTCTTCATAATATAATCCTTTTCTTTTTCCTTTTCCTTTTCAATAACTACAGCTGGTGCTTTTGCTACAAACCCTTGATTTGCTAATTTTTTCTGAACAAGATTTACTTCATCATTTAATGTAGCTAACTCTTTTTCTAACCGTTTTATTTCTTGTTCCATATCGAGTAACCCTGCTAATGGCAGATAGATCTCTGCTCCCGTTACGACAGATGACATCACCTTTTCAGGTAGTGCCATATCGATGGATATATTCAAGGCTTCTGGATTGCAAAATTTTGTAATATAATCGGTTCCTTTATATAAAATTTCTTCATTCTCTTTGTTATCTGGTTTAATCATAAGCTGTACTTTTTTACCTAATGACACATTTACTTCTGCACGTATATTTCTAACAGAACGGATAACATCCATGATTAGCGTCATTTCCTCTGCCGATTTTGGCTGATGAAATGCTTCCTCATATGTTGGCCAGCTTGCAACAGCTATACTTTCTCCTTCACGAGGAAGGTTTTGCCAAATTTCTTCTGTGATAAAAGGCATATAAGGATGTAACATCCTTAGTGTGCGATCTAATACATAGGTCAAAACAGACTTCGTAGTATTTTTCGCCTGCTCATCATCCCCATATAAAGGTAATTTCGCAAGTTCAATATACCAATCACAGAATTCATCCCATACAAAATGGGTTAATACCCTTCCAGCTTCGCCAAAATCATACTGTTCTAAAAGTCTTGTTACCTCTTTTGTTGTTTCATTAAAACGATGTAATATCCATTTATCTGCTGTAGATAATTCACCTGATAAATCAATATCCTCTACCTTAAAGCCCTCTAAATTCATTATGGTAAAGCGGGACG
>JAENYW010000200.1 GCA_016841555.1 Tepidibacillus decaturensis | reverse complement strand
TAATAATCATCACCCCTCGATGGAATTACCGATTCAAAAAAATCTCGATTTTCCTTTTCAAATTCTAAAATTTCTTCTACATGAGATGTTGATATCATTTCAATTGTTATATTTCCCATTGTTAACTCCTTTCTTACTACTCTTTTGACTAAGGTGTTACATCTTGCCTTACATTTTCACAACTTTTGTTCCAGCAATTAGATCATGTAAACATCTTCTTTCTTCTGAAAAGATAAATAAGGTATCTACCAATGAATAGAAGGGTACGAATGAAATAATCCCAATTCATATAGATATCAATGTCATAAATCTCATGTCAATGTTACTTAATATTAGAATATATAGCTACAACCAATCGTTATCTCATGGATTTTATTAGAGTGCTTCTTCAACCCTAACTAACCATTCATTCACTAATGTATTAAATAAATTTTCTTGCTCAATCTGTAGATTATGTCCTGCTTTATCTAATACACAGAATGTGGCTCTTGAATAGTTAGAAAGGATATTATATGCATCTTTGTAGCCAACCTGATTATCCTGTTTCCCAGTTAAAATTAGTGCAGGTTTATCAAAAGGTTTAGGTAAATCATCTACCTTTATATTAAAACCTTCTTCTACATTTTTTAGCCTCTCTAAAAAGGTAAAATCCGTTTTTTTCATTGCTCCTATTATTTCATCTTCAATTCGTTTCTCTATCTTTTTCTGAACATCTTTATCATAATAAATAATTTCCTTTATATCCGTATCTACATTGTTCTCGTCCATTCTTGGATTTATTAAAGGATAGATTAGTAATAAACCTTCTACTTTATCGAATTTTTCTTTCAATACGTATCTAGCTATATAACCACCGAATGAGCTTCCCACTATAACAAATTTTTCTTCTTCAACAACTTTATCGATAAATTTCATTATTATATCTAGAACATTCTTGTAGCTTTTCACTGTATCATCTACCTGTGTTTCACCCACACCAGGATGATCTAAATATATTCTCTTAAACTTATTTTTTTTGTAAAATATAGGTTCCATCGATTTCATCATAGAGCTCATATCTGTAGCAAATCCATTAAATATTAATACTGGCAATCCATTTCCTTTTATCTCATAATTGACTATAGCATTATCTAATGTAAGCTTCATCGTTTTTCTCCTTTCTACTGTAAATTTCTATAAAATATCAATTAATATAACAGATTATTTAACGATGGCATAAATACATGTATCCGTTAATTTGCTACCATCTGCGGACAAATCTTCATTTTTCAAAATTCCTTCTAGCTCAAAACCCAATTTTCCAGGAATGGAACGACTTTTAAGGTTTGTTGATTCACATCTAATTTCAATTCTTTTAAAATTTATTTGATTTAGGCCGAATTCAGTTAATTTCTTTACGGCTTCTGTCATATAGCCATTACCACTAAATTTTGTATAAATCCAGTACCCAATTTGACATTTAGGAATGTCCCAATCTATACTCTCTAAGCTCGTTATGCCAATAAAATCATTTGTTTCTTTATCGAATATCAGAAAACGAAAGCTTTCTCTTTTTAAAAAGTTAATATGTGCTACTCTCGAATTAACTTCTGTATCTTCAATAGTAGGAAGTTTTTGTGCAAATGGCAGCCAGGCTTTTAACTCATTTAATGAATCTTTTATCGCCTCATTAATAATACTACCATCCCCTGATTGTCTTGGTGCACGTAATAATAGTCTTTCTGTTTCTAATTGCATAGGTATATCTAATAACAGTGAATTCATGTCATTATCCCTCTTTTTTTATGAATATTAGTTCTATCGTTAACTGATTATATCTCTAGAAATTTTTTAGATCAAAATACTCTGTTAAAGGTCTTTTCCTTCCTTCTTTATCCCAATTATGATAACCTTCAAAGATTTTATGTGTATTGTTGTTAGCACGAACCTCTACTAAAAATTTGACTGCTAAAAAACTGCGCCAATAATCATACATTATACTAGTTAAATTTCCTTGATAAGTATCACTCCCAAATTCATTTAAGGAATGGTTGCCATATTTATCTTTGAATACTTCCACTAATTCAGATTCTACATTTGAAATTTCTTCAAATTCCCTTTCGGTTAATATCGTTTTTCTTGATAAATAATCACACATTCCTTCTTCAAACCATATGCTGTTTTCTCGATTGTCCTCAAAATCATCTAAAAACAAATCAGAATGATGAGTTAATTCGTGCGCCACAATAGTGAATATGTGGTTTTCAGAAAGGTTGTTGTAAAAACTATGAATATGAGGAAGGCTTAAACCTTCTAATTGTTTCACAAATAACTTTCTCCAAGCTTTAATATCAGGAGAGATAGTAATTATATCCTTATTCGTATACGCTGGTATTGGAATATCCGATAATACAGAGGTAGCTAGTTCCTCCGTTGTCCATAATACTCCTTTTGGTATTTGTGATAATTTATATTTCTTTTCCAATAGATGTTGGTATTCCTTAAGTTTTTTACTAAACCTCTCAATTATCTTTTGGTATTTTATATAGTCCGCCATATTTTCAAATGCATATATATTTTTCATTTGTAATATATCTCCTCAGGGGCCTTAATCTAAAAAAATTATACGTCTGATATAACATCATAATTCATTTTCAAAAATTCATAGCTACCACCATTTGTAGCTTGGATAAAAATACTAACTTTATCTGCTTCCATATCATAAAAAGAATATCTGCCATCATAATGCCAATTATATGCTATATCTTCTGCTTGTTTCTGTGTCATTAGCTTAAATGTATAATCCATATTCCCTCCTCTTTTTATATCAACTTCTCTATATTTCTTAAAAACCATAACCCCAATCTTAAAGGACTGGGGTTATGGTTCATGCTATTTTCTTGTTGTGTGCCCCTACTAAGTTAGGTGTTACTTACTTATTGTTTAATCTATATCTCGCAAAAAACATATAACTCTATTTACTTCCTGATATCCTATACTTTTATGAAATTGATAACTATCCGTATTATGGAACTCAACATCTGAGCCCATTTGTTTACATCCTCTTTCCTTTGACCAAATTTCTCCTTCCCTAACAAGCTTTTTTGCTATTCCTTTCTTTCTAACACTACTTTTTACAAAGATTCCTTCAACAAATCCTGTTGGACTAGATTTTGCCCCTTCAACATAATCATTTCTCACAGCAACCTGAATAAAACCAACAAACTCATTATCAACTTTATATAACAATACGTCTTCATTTACACTTCTAATTATTTCAACAAACTCTCTTTTAAGTTCGTCATACTGATGATGAGGCCACAATTCCATAGCCATTGTGACAATATCATCTATATTATTCAGGTTTGCTATTTCAATATTATTATTCATTTCAAACTCCCCTCCAGATTGTTTTGGTGCACATAGATATTTATCATAAAACTAGCAGAAGACTCCCTCTTCTTCAAGGGGGAGATGAATGCGTCATTAAAGCGAACTAATGTTTGTTAAATAGAGAAAGATATGCTATAATAAATATAGTTCTTTGACAACTGAACATATGGGGTTGCATAGAGAATAAAGACACGTTCTATGCGTAAAATGTTCAACGTACTTAAAGAACAGCACTCATGTACTCCCAATCTGATAACATCAGTGAGGGATAATGGATGTGTGAACAATCCGTAGCGAATAAGGGTTACCTAGCAATTAGGTGGAAACTTAAATACCAACCTTCGCTTAAAAAAAGTTCCTGTTCTTTGAAATAGGAAGCCTTCCACTTCTATAAGTGGTGGTAGTTCACTCGTTCCATCTTCCCATAATAAGTGTGTTATAGTATTTGCCGTCAGAAAGAATTTTGTCTTTTTTTAATATACCTTCTATTTCAAATCCAAACTTTATATATAGTTTAATGGCCTTATCGTTTGTTTCTAACACATTCAAAGTGATTTTTTTAATTCCGTTGGAATCAGCCCAAGAAATAGATTCTTTTAAAAGATTTTGCCCAATACCAACTCCCCAAAAATCCTTTAATACCCCTACTCCAAATTCTACTTTATGTGAAAATCTATTCAAATAAATTCCTTCGCATCTTGAAAACCCAACAATCCGATTATGTACAACAGCAACTAAAAATAAGTTCCTTCTTTTTTCAGAATCTGTTTTAATAATTTGTTCAAATCTCGGTATATCTATAAAATCCTCACCTTTTTCCCTATCCAAATTTTCTGTTTCTCCATCAATCTGTAATCTTAGTTCAGACAATTCTTTTGCATCCTCA
Source organism: Tepidibacillus decaturensis (assembly GCA_016841555.1). Lineage (GTDB taxonomy): Bacteria > Bacillota > Bacilli > Tepidibacillales > Tepidibacillaceae > JAENYW01. The sequence goes on along the minus strand of JAENYW010000200.1, from coordinate 1,562 downwards.
CCTATCGCAGATCGAATCGTATAGTGTAGTCCATTAATATAAAATTCTCGTTCGTTAATTAGCATATTAACTTTCACTCCAATTAGGTGGTTAAATAAAGTGCAGGAAATTATAAATGAATGGTCAATGATAATTGACATTTAAACCATAGCCCGATTTTATATGGTGGTTCTCCTATTTTTTCTAGTTCAGCTAACGCTTTTTCATTTTGTTCATCAGTTGCTTTTGTAATTGATCGGTAAACACTCTGATATTTTTTTATCTTTTTAATACTTTGTAAACAATTGGTCCTAAAATAATGAAAAAAAGATAACCTATTAAGCCTCCAATTGTGTTAGTTATCAAATCAGTCACATCAAAATTTCTTGCATAAGCCCCCCCCTGACGTGCACCTAATAACTGCGAAGATTCAATGATTAAGCTAAATAGAAATGTTAATGTAACTGTACGGAAAAAACCTTTTATCTTATTGATTGGATATATAAACCCAAAAGGTATCATCATAATAATATTTAGAATGATTTCTCTAACCGCCCCATTATAGTTTGCCCTTAAATCTCTAAAAGGAATAAAATTAGCTGTTTGCATAAATAAATTATTACCTCCACGAATTCCTCCAAGTAGAACAGGAATAGTAAATGGCATTAGTGTAACATACAGAACCATTGCTATATATACATACATAATCGTATTTATTATTAATTCCTTTTTAGATTTTTTAATCCATTTTTTGTAAAAAAATAAATAATAAATCGATGCTAATATGATAAAATCAATAAAATATAACATTGTAGATATCTCCTAATTAATTTCTTTAATTATTTCAAAAGTTGATTACGGTTAACATTTCTTGCATGAATATTCATTACCTTAATACCAAAATAAACCATGTTTCGCTTATCGAAGGTTAGGTGATGATTATTTCTTTCCCGTTCTGTTTCTTATTTTTTTTCAAGAATATAGTCAACATATCCGCGAGTAATCTTAACGCCATCTCTTCTATATCCATTCCTTATTCTACTTTCTTTATATATCACCTTAAAATCATTAAAATATTTTTCTGGTTCATCTACCTCAAAATAGCTATGTAATATTTTCTCTCCATGTTCCTCTTGTATATACTCACCCTCACTAACTTTTTCTCCTATTTTAGCTCTCCAATCATAAACAGTAGGGAAGTTAATAAAAGCTAATCCACCCTTTGGCAGTACTCTATGTATTTCTTTAATTACATTTCCTATTTCTTCTTTACTCATATGAAATATAGAGTTATAAGAATATATAAAGCTGATTGATTCATCTTCAAATGGAATGTCCAACATATTGCCTTCCTTAATATTTAATTCTAAACCATACTTCTTTTCAAATTCTTTAGCTAATTCAATCTGTTTCATACTAATATCAATTCCATATGTCTCATATCCATGTTTCTTAAAAATAGCTAAAGGTGGTTGTTGCCCTCCTGCACCACAATCAAGAATCTTTTTTTCTAATTCACTTCCGTTACTGGATAGGTTACACTTTACTAGACAGAAAAGTTAAGGTCAAGTAGACTACAGTTA
>JAENYW010000199.1 GCA_016841555.1 Tepidibacillus decaturensis | reverse complement strand
TATGGAGGTAGAAATAGCGGTTGGTGGTATAAATGGGGTTCCAACCATTCTGCAGATACATGGAGCTATAGCTGGAGCGTATCACATAGCTTAAGGTGGCATTTACAGTCAAGTAAAAATGGATTAATAGCAAGGGAAGAAACTTCCGCAAATAAATTGTCTTTAGGCGATGTTATTTTTTATGATTTTGATGGAGATGGACGTTGGCAGCATTCGACCATTGTGACAGAAATAAATCATGAGGGAACGCCATTGGTAAATGCACATACAGTTGATTCAATAAAGAGATATTGGGGTTATAGAGATTCTCATGCATGGACATCTAAAACACAATATAAATTTTTTCATATTGCAGATCATTTTTAAAGCTTCACCAGTTTTCCCGTCAGACTGACAGATTGTAAAGAAAGTCCTAAATCAAGGCACGACAACAGCTATGGATCGCAGCGTATATAGAGATACGTAAGAGTCCTAGATGGAGGTCGAAGAAAAGCGTCACGTCCTGTGACTCTCCGACACTTGCACGTTCCTGTGCTTCGGAATAACGCAGAGATAGGGCTTTATCTACAAGCTGAAAGCTTCCTAATGTAGAAGCTTTCTTTTTTTTATAGTATAATGAATGGTATTGATTTGGCAAATATGTTTTGAGGTGATTCAGAATATGGCGTTAAACATTGTTTTACATGAACCAGAAATACCATCCAATACAGGGAATATAGCTAGAACATGTGCAGCGACAGGTACACGCTTGCATTTAATTAAACCTCTCGGTTTTTCAACAGACGATAAAATGCTGAAGCGTGCTGGACTAGATTATTGGGAATCAGTAGACATCTTATATTATGATTCTATTCAAGCGTTATTTGATACATACCCAAACGGAAGATTCTATTATGCTACGACAAAATCAAAGCATCTCTATTCTGAGGTTACCTATCTGGATGAGGATTTTTTTGTGTTTGGAAAAGAAACAGCGGGTATACCAATGGAGATATTAGAGAAAAATTGGGATACAACCATCACTATTCCTATGGGTGAAGGGGCAAGGCTGCGTTCACTAAATTTATCTAATGCTGCTGCAATTATTGTATATGAGGCATTAAGACAGCTAGATTTTCCAGGACTAAAAGTAAGGGGAGTTAATGAATGAGTATTCCAAAGGTGAATTTTGCAATTATAGGTGGATCCAGTACCTTTTCTATTCAATTTCCTGAGGATTTGAATAGAGAAGAAGTAAAAATAGTAGAAAAAGGTCTGGTGTTTGATACCCCTTTTGGTAAAAGTCCAACCTTTACATTATTTCAAATCAAGGACAAGCAGGTATTATCGGTAAGAATGCATGGCTGGAGACCTAAAGAGGGAATAAAAAGAGGGCTTGCATCTCAGCAATTATTTTGGGTGTTTAAAGAGGCAGGAGTAAAAAAAATCTTTGCTGAGGGTGGTGTAGGCAGTATTAATCGTCTACTTGAATTAAGAGACCTTGTTATTGTAGACGATTACATTGACCATTCCATGCGCCAGGATGTTGGTCTTGGAGAACCTTATCTACTTACAATGAGGGAACCAATTTGTCCTACACAATCAGAGGTATTAACCAAAATTGCCAAGAAATATGTTGAGCCAAAAGGTAGACATGTATTTCATCGTGGAGTTTATGGCAATACCGACGGTAGACATTTTGAATCTAGAGCGGAAGTACAGATGTTTAGAACGTGGTTTGCAGATGTGGTAGGGCAAAGTATTACACCAGAGGTATATCTAGCGCGGGAAATTGGTGCCTGTTATGCAGGGATTTATATGGTGGTTAATTATGCAGAAGGAATAATAAAGGATTGGGAGCATAAGGATTTATCAGATATTTTTTATCAAGAGTCCTATACAATCGGTAATATTCTAATAGACGCAATAATGGAGATAAATGAAGACCAAAATCAATGCAGCTGTAAGGATTATCGAAAGGATACATTATTGAAGGAAAAGCAGTGAATAAATCTCTAAGTCCAGTGATGCTGGTCTTTCCTATAGAAAGGAGCTTTAGGAAGAATGAAGATTACTGTTATTTCAGATACCCACATGCCTGGAAAGGCTAACTCTTTACCATTAGAGGTGTTACAGTCCATTGAAAACGCGGATGTATTAATTCATGCTGGAGATTTTACGTCTGTCGAGGTATTAGATTATTTAGAGAGTCTTATTAAGGTAGACGGAGTAGCAGGCAATAATGATGGTCCTGATATTTTGATTCGATTAGGGAAAAAGAAAATTGTAGAATATGAAGGATTTCGAATAGGCATTGTACATGGAGATGGATATCATGGGACAACACTTCAAATAGCAAAACGAGCTTTTGCAAATGATATCGTCGATATTGTCATTTTTGGCCATACTCATCAACCCTATAAGGAAATAGAAGAAGGGGTATTATATTTTAATCCAGGCTCACCGACAAATAGGAGAAGAAGTCCGAAGCATTCCTTTGGAGAAATAACGCTAGGTAAAACAATCGAGTCAGAACTCTTTTATTTTTGAGAAGACCGACACTACTGGGTAACACCAGTAGTGTTTTTTTTTTATTTCTTTCCCTTGTCTTAATATCTAATAGGTAAACAATATGGGGCAATTGCATAGATTAAAAGTAACAAATAAATTTTATTAAATTTTATATTTTAATTGAAGATCAAGTGTTCTTAATAATATTTATCATCTAATTCAATGTCTTGAATATAGTAATAAAAATAAAAAATCTTTGTCTCTGTATTAGTCAATATGTCAGCGTTGATATTGTAAAGTTAAAGAGAGGAGGCTACTATGGATTTTTTAAAGAAAGTTATAGAACATCGTGAGCTGGAAGAAAAGTTAGCTTGGGAAGGTACTTTTGTAAATTATTTAAATATTGTAAAAGAACATCCTTATGTAGCTCAAACTGCCCATTCTAGGGTATATCGAATGATAGTGAGTAAAGGATTAAACGAGGATAATGGGCATAAACAGTATAAATTCTTTAATACTGAATTATTTGGTTTAGACGAAGCAATTGAACGATTAGTAGAGGAATATTTTCATTCATCTGCAAAACGACTTGATGTAAGAAAAAGAATCCTATTATTAATGGGTCCTGTAAGTGGGGGGAAATCAACAATCGTTACGATGTTAAAACGAGGCTTGGAAAAATTCACAAGAACGGAAGAAGGAGCATTGTATGGTATCAAGGGCTGTCCAATGCATGAAGACCCACTTCATTTAATTCCTCATGAGCTACGTGCAGACTTTGAAAAAGAATTTGGCATTAAGATAGAAGGGAATCTATGTCCTGTTTGTCAACATAAATTAGAGAACGAATATCAAGGAAATATTGACAAGATGACAGTAGAAAGAATTTTATTTTCAGAAGACAAACGCATCGGAATAGGGACCTTCTCACCTTCTGACCCAAAATCTCAAGATATCGCAGATTTGACAGGAAGTATTGATTTTTCTACTATTTCTGAATACGGTTCAGAGTCCGATCCTAGAGCATATCGATTTGATGGGGAACTGAACAAAGCAAATAGAGGACTAATGGAATTTCAAGAGATGTTAAAGTCGGATGAAAAATTTCTATGGCATTTGCTTTCTCTAACTCAAGAAGGAAATTTTAAAGCAGGAAGGTTTGCACTAATTTCTGCAGATGAACTCATTGTTGCCCATACAAACGAAGCAGAATATAAGGCTTTTATTAGTAATGATAAGAATGAAGCTTTACGCTCAAGAATTATCGTAATGCCGATTCCTTACAATTTAAAATTAACGGAGGAAAAAAAAATATATAACAAATTAATATTGGAGAGCGATATGAAGGAAGACGTTCATATTGCACCCCATTCATTAAATACTGCTGCAATATTTTCGATTTTAACTCGTTTAAAGGAATCGAAAAAGAACGGCATGGATAAAATGAAAAAGCTTCGTTTATACGACGGGCAAGATGTAGAAGGATTTAATGAATCTGATCTAAAGGAGCTTAAAACAGAGTATCAGGATGAAGGGATGTCTGGTATCGACCCTAGATATGTCATTAATCGGATTTCAAGTGCGCTGATTAAGAACGAGAAAAAATGCATTAATGCATTAGATATATTAAGGGCACTTAAGGAAGGATTAGATCAACATCCATCTATTACGAAGGAAGAAAGAGAAAAATATCTTAATTATATTTCTTTCGCAAGAAAAGAGTATGATGATGTAGCAAAAAATGAAGTACAAAAGGCATTTGTCTACTCCTTTGAGGAATCTGCAAAAACATTAATGGACAATTATTTGGATAATGTAGAAGCTTATGCGAATAAAACAAAGATGAAGGATCCTATTACAGAAGAAGAGATGGAGCCAGATGAAAGGTTAATGCGTTCCATTGAAGAACAAATAGGAATTTCAGAAAATGCGAAGAAATCCTTCCGCGAAGAAATTCTTATTCGGATTTCAGCCTATGCGAGAAAGGGTAAGAAATTCGATTATAAAAGTCATGATCGTTTAAGAGAAGCGATTCAGAAAAAGCTGTTTGCTGACTTGAAGGACGTCGTAAAAATTACAACATCATCAAAAACACCAGATGAAAATCATTTGAAAAAAATGAATCAGGTAAGTGAACGCTTAATAGAGGAGCATGGCTATTGCCCTATATGTGCAAATGAACTATTAAAATATGTAGGCAGCCTCTTAAATCGGTGAAGATGAAAGGGGTGAAAAAGATGAAAGAGCCTCTTTTTATTCTATCTAAAGAGGATTGGGGATTGCATCGCAAAGGGCATGAAGATCAGATGAGACATCGTGAAAAAGTGCGGGAAGCAATCAAAAAGAACTTACCAGATTTGGTAAGTGAAGAAAGCATTATTTTATCCAATGGGAAAAATATTGTGAAGATACCTATTCGATCCCTTGATGAATATCGTTTTCGATATAATTTCAATAAACAGAAATTAAGTGGGCAAGGAAAGGGAAAATCGAAGGTTGGCGATGTCATCGCAAAGGATGGGAACCCTCAACAGGGAACAGGTAAAGGAAAGGGAGCAGGAGATCAGCCTGGAGAAGATATTTATGAAGCAGAAATATCGGTTGAAGAAATAGAAGAAATGCTATTCAAGGATTTAGAACTACCTAACTTAGAAAATAAACCAAATCAAGATATGGTTGTAGAGGATATACGCTTTAATGATGTACGGAAAAAAGGACTTATGGGAAATATCGATAAAAGAAGAACGATTATGGAAAATTTAAGAAGAAACGGACTACGAGGAAAACCAGGAATTTATAACATTTCAGTGGATGATTTACGGTTTAAAACATGGGAGGAAGTAATTATTCCCCACTCAAAAGCAGTCGTTATAGCAATGATGGATACAAGTGGAAGTATGGGGATGTTTGAAAAGTATATTGCTAGAACCTTCTTCTTTTGGATGGTACGCTTTTTAAGGACAAAATACGAAAATGTAGAAATTGTCTTTGTCTCCCATCATACAGAAGCAAAGGAAGTAACAGAGGAAGAATTTTTTACAAGAGGAGAAAGTGGAGGAACGATCTGTTCGTCAGCGTATAAAAAGGCAATAGAAATTATCGATAAGCGCTATCCTCCCGAAAGTTATAATATTTATCCATTTCATTTTTCAGATGGGGATAATTTAACATCGGATAATGAAAGAAGTGTGAAGCTAGTTAAGGAGTTAATGAAGCGCTCCAACATGTTTGGTTATGGGGAAATCAATCAATATCATCGAAGCACGACATTGATGAGTGTTTATAAAAATATAGAGGATAAAAAGTTTATCTATGCAGTTCTTCGGGATAA
>JAENYW010000198.1 GCA_016841555.1 Tepidibacillus decaturensis | reverse complement strand
ATAAAAAAGTTATAGACGAGATTCGTTCTGTTTTTGCAGAACACGGATTAGATGGATTAACAGCAGATATACAAATTCGTAAAACCATTGATTTCTTAGTAGAACAAAGCAAGTAGTTGTATAGAAATTGTAAGAAAAAACAGGTATAATTGGAAATAAGGCACGGATGACCGTGCCTTATTTTAACAGATAGGAAAGATGCTTTTTATTTACATTTTAGAACGATAATGTGATTCTTTTGTTGCTTTTGATATGGTACAATATAGCTAAAGAATCTGATAATTGTTACCTTTAGTAAAGGGGTGAAAGCTTATGTTTAAATTTAGTGATGAAAAAGGAACATTAAAATGCTCTTTTTGTGGTAAATCACAGGACCAAGTGAAAAAGCTAGTTGCAGGACCTGGTGTATATATTTGTGATGAATGCATTGAATTGTGCAATGAAATCATAGAAGAAGAAATAGGACATGAGGATGATGCTAATCTTCAAGATTTACCTAAGCCACAAGAAATTAATGAGATTTTAAATCAATATGTAATTGGACAAGAAACAGCGAAGAAAACTCTTTCGGTTGCTGTATATAACCATTACAAACGAGTAAATACTTCAGATAAGTTTGAAGATGTAGAATTACAAAAAAGTAATATCTTGCTATTAGGCCCTACAGGAAGCGGAAAAACACTATTAGCCCAAACACTTGCAAAAATATTAAATGTCCCATTTGCTATTGCAGATGCTACATCATTAACGGAGGCAGGGTATGTTGGAGAAGATGTTGAGAATATCCTTCTCAAATTAATTCAAGCTGCAGATTATGATATTGAACGTGCGGAACGTGGGATTATCTATATTGACGAAATTGATAAGATAGCTAGAAAATCCGAAAACCCTTCCATAACTCGTGACGTCTCTGGAGAAGGGGTACAGCAAGCATTATTAAAAATCCTTGAAGGGACAACTGCTAGTGTACCGCCGCAAGGTGGAAGAAAGCATCCTCATCAGGAATTTATTCAGATTGACACAACCAATATTTTATTTGTCGTAGGTGGAGCGTTTGACGGAATAGAAAATATTGTGAAACGCAGAATTGGGAAAAAAGTGATTGGTTTCGGTACCAATACAGATCAACAATCCGATGTTAATAAGAAGGAAAATATTTTAACGAAAGCATTACCAGAGGATTTGCTTAAATTCGGCTTGATTCCAGAATTTATTGGACGGATTCCAGTGATTGCCACTTTAGAGCAGCTGGATGAAGACGCCCTAATTCAAATCCTAACGAAACCAAAAAATGCATTAGTGAAACAGTATCAAAAAATGCTAGAGATGGATAATGTGGAACTTGAATTTGAGGATAGCGCGTTAGTTGCTATTGCAAAAGAAGCAATGAAGCGAAATACAGGTGCAAGAGGATTACGTTCTATTATTGAAGGTGTATTATTAAATATTATGTATGAATTGCCATCAAGATCGGACGTTTCTAAATGTATCATAAAAGAAGAAACGATTATCAAAAAATTCCCTCCAACTTTATATAACCATGATGGAGAGTTGATTCATTTTGAACAAAAAGAAGAAAGTGCATAAAAGTCGTTCCTAAAAAACCACCAAATTGGTGGTTTTTTTTATAATCCTTTGTAATAACTTGATTATGAAAACTTCTCAAGGGCAATACTAACCTTTATAGCTTATTTTTTATGAGCTAAAGAAATTAGGTTGCTTTTGAGGAGGTAGCTATGTCAATAACAACATTACTTTTTGGTGTACAGATTATATTTGGAGTTATTATAGGCTTGTATTTTTGGAATTTGTTAAAGAATCAACATAATAATAAAGTGTCGATTGATAGAGAATCGAAAAAAGAGATGGAAAAACTTCAAAAATTACGTCAGATTTCTTTAACAGAACCTCTTTCTGAAAAAACAAGGCCTACTTCTTTTTTTGAAATTATCGGTCAGGAAGAAGGATTAAAAGCGTTACGAGCTGCACTTTGTAGTCCTAATCCGCAGCATGTCATTATTTATGGTTCCCCTGGTATCGGGAAAACCGCAGCAGCAAGGTTGGTGTTAGATGAGGCTAAGCAGCTTCCCTACTCTCCATTTAATGAAGCATCAAAATTTATAGAAGTAGATGCAAACACAGCAAGATTTGATGAACGAGGAATAGCAGATCCTTTAATTGGCTCTGTTCATGATCCAATCTATCAAGGAGCGGGAGCCTATGGAATGGCTGGGATTCCTCAGCCAAAACCTGGAGCAGCAACAAAAGCACATGGAGGGATTCTTTTTATAGATGAAATTGGGGAGCTCCATCCTATCCAAATGAACAAGCTGCTTAAGGTATTGGAGGATCGTAAAGTATTTCTAGAAAGTGCGTATTATAATTCGGAAGATCAGAACATCCCTAGGCATATACATGATATTTTTGAAAATGGATTACCTGCTGATTTTCGAATGGTTGGAGCAACAACGAGACAACCACATGAAATTCCCGCTGCCATTCGTTCTAGATGTATTGAAATCTATTTTAAACCATTAACGCCTAATCATATTGCTGAAATTATTCAAAATGCTTTAGAAAAGCTTAGAATTGATTATGAACATGATGTGATAGAAGTAGGAAAACGTTACGCAGCAAATGGAAGAGAAGCAGTTAATTTAGTTCAAATTGCAACAGGAATTACATATGCTGAACAGCGAAGAAAAATCCTTGTGAAGGATATTGAATGGATTATTCATAGTAGTCAATTAACTCCTAGACCAGATCGGAAGGTATCCGCTAATCCAGAAATTGGAGTAGTAAATGGCTTAGCAGTGTATGGTCCCAATATGGGAACATTATTAGATATTGAAGTAACGGCTAAACAGGTAAATAGGGGAAAAGGAAAAATAAAGATCACGGGGGTTGTGGAGGAAGAGGAAATAGGTGGCAATCAAAAAAAAGTGAAAAGAAAAAGTATGGTGTTAGGTTCTTTAGAAAATGTCCTTACTGTACTCCAAAATAATACAGATATGAATCCATATGATTACGATATCCATGTTAATTTTCCTGGTGGGACACCTATTGATGGTCCGTCAGCAGGTATTTCAATGGCCGTTGCTATTTATTCAGCCGTCAAAAAGCGTCCAGTAGATTCAAAGATGGCGATGACGGGTGAGTTAAGTATATATGGAAAGGTTAAGCCGATAGGTGGAGTTACAGCAAAAATTGAGGCTGCGAAGGAAGCAGGTGTTGAAAGGGTTCTCATTCCTAAAGAAAATTGGCAAAAGATGTTTGATGATATACAGAATATAGAGATTATTACAGTAGAAAACTTAAACGAAGTGTTAAATATAGCGCTGATAGGAGAAAAGCAGAAAATCTATACACCTGCTGAAGCTGAAGACTATATTCCAGCTCCAACCGCGATTCACTTCACACCTTTTAATTAGACAAAATCGGAAATTTAGGATAAAATCTTCTTTGAATCTTTTCATATGGGGGTGTTAATATATGAGTTCAGAAAAAGAGATAAAAAATTCCCTTCCTCTTTTACCGTTAAGGGGACTACTTGTTTTCCCAAGTATGGTACTACATTTAGATGTAGGAAGAGAAAAATCTGTTAAAGCGCTTGACCAAGCGATGGTTGGACATGACTCTCTTATCTTATTGTCTACCCAAGAGGATGTACAAATAGAAGAACCAACAACACAGGATGTTTTTCAAATTGGAACAGTTTCTAAGGTTCGACAAATGCTGAAGCTTCCAAATGGAACCATTCGAGTTCTGGTCGAAGGGTTATACAGAGCAAGAATTAAAGAATACATAAAAGAGGATGCGTATTTTGAAGCTATATATGAGAAATTAGAGGAAACAGATAGTGAAAATACGGAAATAGATGCGCTTACTAGAACGATTTTAGATCTATTTGAGCAATATGTAAACATATCAAAAAAAGTAACGCCAGAAACCCTTGCTGCTGTTTCTGATATCGATGAAGCTGGAAGACTTGTAGATGTTATTGCATCTCATTTACCTTTAAAAATAAAAGAGAAGCAAGAAATATTAGAAATCCTTTCTGTAAAAGAGCGTCTAGAAAAAATATTGGATATTCTAACGAACGAACGAGAAGTATTAGAGCTTGAGAAAAAAATAAGTCAGCGTGTAAAAAAACAGATGGAGAAAACGCAAAAGGAATATTATTTGCGTGAGCAAATGAAGGCCATTCAATAGGAATTAGGTGACAAAGAAGGACGAGCTGGTGAGGTTGAAGAACTTCGTAATCAACTACAAGAGCTTGATGCACCAGATTATGTGAAAGAAAAGATAGAAAAGGAAAATGATCGTTTAGAAAAAATACCTACTGCATCTGCAGAAGGTGGTGTCATTCGAACGTATGTTGATTGGTTATTAGATATTCCATGGACAAAAGCAACGGAGGATGACTTAGATATTCATCATGCAGAAGAGGTATTAGATGAAGATCATTACGGATTAGAGAAGGCAAAGGAAAGGGTATTAGAGTATTTATCGGTACAAAAGCTGGTAAAGAAACTAAAAGGGCCTATTCTTTGCTTAGTAGGACCTCCTGGGGTAGGAAAAACTTCATTAGCCAAATCAATCGCAAGAGCATTAGGGCGTGAAGTGGTACGTATATCACTTGGAGGGGTTCGAGATGAATCAGAAGTTCGTGGTCATAGAAGAACCTATGTTGGAGCAATGCCAGGACGTATTATCCAAGGAATGAAAAATGCAGGTACAGTAAATCCAGTCTTTATTCTAGATGAGATTGATAAAATGGCTTCTGACTTTAGAGGAGACCCTGCATCCGCGTTATTGGAGGTTTTAGACCCAGAACAAAATAATTCCTTTAGTGATCATTATATAGAGATTCCTTATGATTTATCTAAAGTGATGTTTGTTACTACAGCTAATTCTACGCACACGATACCAAGGCCGTTACTTGATAGAATGGAGCTTCTGCATATATCTGGCTATACAGAAATTGAAAAGCTACACATAGCGCAAAGATATCTACTTCCTAAAAAGATAAAAGAGCATGGTTTAACAGAAGAAACAATGGAAGTGAAGGAAGATGCATTAATAGAAGTCATTCGCCGTTATACACGAGAGGCGGGTGTAAGAAATCTAGAGCGAGAAATGGCTACATTATGTCGTAAATCTGCAAAAATTATTGTTTCGGGTGACAAGGAAGAGGTAGTCATTTCCAAAGAAAATTTAAATGAATTTTTAGGAAAGCCTAGATTTCGTTACGGTATGGCAGAAAGTGAGGATCAGGTTGGAGCTGCTACAGGCTTAGCTTGGACTCCTGTTGGTGGAGATACATTAACGATTGAAGTCTCTACATTTACTGGGAAAGGAAAATTAATTCTTACTGGACAGCTAGGAGATGTGATGAAGGAATCTGCTCAAGCGGCTTTTAGCTATATTCGCTCGAAAGCAGAGGAACTTCATATCGACCCCAATTTTTTGGATAATAACGATATACATATCCATGTACCTGAAGGTGCGATTCCAAAGGATGGACCATCTGCTGGAATCACAATGGCAACAGCGTTGATATCTTCCTTAACTGGAACACCAGTCTCAAAAACCGTAGGAATGACAGGGGAAATAACCTTGCGAGGTAGGGTCTTACCAATTGGAGGCTTAAAAGAAAAAACCTTAGCTGCTCATCGAGCGGGCTTAAAGACGATTATTATACCAAAGGAAAATGAAAAGGATTTAGAGGATATACCTGATAGTGTCAAGCAGGATTTAACCTTTGTTATTGTCGAACATTTAGACCAAGTATTGGAAAAGGCTTTGGTGAGGCAATGAAGGTAACAGAAGCAGAAATAATAATCAGTGC
>JAENYW010000197.1 GCA_016841555.1 Tepidibacillus decaturensis | reverse complement strand
AGTAAAAAGAAGAAGGGAACGGATGGGTAACCACAAGATGTGGTTACTTTTTTGTTTTTTACGGGAGAGTAGGGATATTTTTCTATAAGTATTGACTAAGACAATTTTAATAGGTATAATACAATTATTGACTAAGACAATATTGAGTATTGGTTTGGTGGTGGTAGCTTGATAGGATTAGAATACATTCTAGGTCTTTACCATATGCAGCATAATGATCTCGCTGAGCATTTAGGGATAAAAAAACAAAATATCAATTTATGGATAAAAGAAAAACAGAGCATTCCCAAAAAATATTATCCGATACTTGAAGGACTTTTTCATGTTGATGCAGAGACCTTTACAAAAGAACTTGATGAAATCGAAATGCTAGAGATTCAAAAGGAAAAATTGAAAATGGACTTACAGCCGATCATTAAAAGCTATGACCAAGTGTTAAGTAATGGTGCACATTCTTTAGAAGCAGTACCTATTTACGATAAAGAAGAGATGAATAGGATAGAAAGAAGCATTGAAAAGGCGAAAATGATTCAGCGGTTTAAGGAATCGTTAGAAGCTGTGGATGTGCATCCTTTTATCGATAGCTATAGAATAATAATTGAACTATTAGAGCAAGCAGGAACAGAAAGTATCTTGCATAAAACACTTCAAGGGCTAGCCCATTATTTGAATGTGCTTCCAGGGGATATTTCAACAGGGGAAGAACAAGCAGAATTTGAAAAAGCACTTTTTGAAGTCTTAGACGATCACAACTATTAAAGGAGAGATTCTATCATGGCAGAGGTAACTGGAAACATTGGATTCGAAGAAACACTATGGAAAGCAGCAGATAAACTAAGAGGAAGTATGGACGCTAGTGAATATAAGCATGTGGTATTAGGGCTTATCTTCCTTAAATATATATCGGATAAATTTGAGACCAAATACAATGAACTAGTTGCTGAAGGGGAAGGCTTTGAAGAAGAGCTAGATGAATACCTTGCTGAAAATATCTTTTGGGTTCCTAAAGAAGCTAGATGGACGTACATAAGAGATAATGCGAAAAGCGAAAAAATTGGACAGTTTATTGATGATGCCATGATTTTGATTGAAAAAGAAAACAAAACATTAAAAAACGTCCTTGAGAAACGTTATGCAAGACCAGAAACAGATAAAAGAAGATTAGGAGAATTAATTGACCTAATATCCACGATTAAATTACATACAAAAGAGGAAAAGGATTTACTAGGTAGAGTCTATGAATATTTCCTAGGAAAGTTTGCTGATGCTGAAGGAAAAGGCGGAGGAGAATTCTATACACCTACTAGTGTTGTAAAAACCTTGGTAGAAATGATTGAACCGTATCGAGGACGTATTTATGATCCGTGCTGTGGTTCTGGTGGTATGTTTGTTCAAAGTGAAAAGTTCGTCGAAGAGCATAAAGGAAAATTAAGTGATTTAGCGATCTATGGACAGGAGCTTAACGCTACCACATGGAAGCTATGTAAAATGAACCTAGCCATTAGGGGATTAGAAGGGAATATAGGAGAAAAACATGAAGATACATTTCACAATGACCTTCATAAGAACGTAAAAGCAGATTATATTCTAGCCAACCCCCCATTTAATATTAGCGATTGGGGCGGCGAACATCTAAAGGATGATGTAAGATGGGCATATGGAATACCACCAGCAGGTAATGCCAACTATGCTTGGCTTCAACATATGGTCTATCATATGTTACCTAATGGTGTGGCTGGGATTGTTCTTGCGAATGGTTCCTTAAGTTCCAATACTTCCAATGAAGGGGCAATCAGAAAGAATCTCCTTGAGACTGATTTAGTAGATTGTATTGTCGCCATGCCAGACAAACTATTCTATTCTACAGGAATCCCAGTATCTCTATGGATTCTTAATAGAAATAAAAAAGAGAATACACATCATAGAGACAGAGAAAATGAGATTCTATTTATTGATGCTAGAAATCTTGGAATAATGGTTGATAGACGTCATCGGGAGTTGAAGGATGAGGATGTTAATAAAATTGCCGACACCTATCACCAATGGAGAAATGTAGAGGGGAGATATGAAGATATAAAAGGCTTTTGTAAATCTGTAAAGCTGGAAGAAGTGAAAGAACATGAATATGTACTAACCCCTGGAAGATATGTCGGAATCGAAGATGTCGAAGAGGACGGTATTCCATTTGATGAAAAAATGGACAACATGACAAGTGAATTAGCAGAGCTATTTGTTAAATCCCGCCAACTAGAAGAGGAAATTAGAAAGAATCTAGGGGGGATTGGGTATGGGTTTTAGTGAGTGGAAAGAGTATAGGTTATCTGATTTAATGAGTATTATTGGGGGAGGTACTCCAAAAACTACTGTATCTAAGTATTGGAACGGAGATATTCCTTGGTTATCTGTAAAAGACTTTAATTCAGATAATAAAATAGTATATGAAACAGAGAAAAGTATCACACATCTTGGATTAATAAATAGTTCTACAAAGTTGTTGAATAAAGGTGATTTAATAATATCAGCTAGGGGAACAGTGGGGGCTTTGGCTCAACTAGGAAAATCAATGGCTTTTAATCAATCATGCTATGGATTAAGGGCTAATGAAATAACCACAAATGATTACCTCTATTATTTAATAAAGCATAAAATAAATAATATTCAACAGAATACGCATGGTTCAGTTTTCGATACTATAACAAGGGATACTTTTGAAATATTGACTGCTACCTTACCAAATGATATAGAAGAACAAAAAGCCATTGCTAACATTCTATCAACCTTAGACGAAAAAATCGAAGTGAACAACCAAATCAATAAAACCCTTGAAGAAATGGCTCAAACAATCTTTAAACATTGGTTTGTAGATTTTGAGTTTCCAAATGAAAATGGAGAGCCGTATAAATCTAGTGGTGGGGAAATGGTTGAAAGCGAACTAGGAATGATTCCTAAGGGATGGGAAGTAAAAGAATTAAAAGAATTAGTAAGCATAATTGATAATCGAGGGAAAACACCACCACTAGTAGATAAAGAAACAATGTATCCTATTATTGATGTTAGGGCTTTATCTGGTGAAAATAGAATTATTAATTATGAAAATTGTACTAAATATGTAAGTAAGGATACCTATGAAAATTGGTTTCGTAGTGGGCACCCAGTTGAAGGAGATATTTTATTATCCACAGTGGGGAGTTTAGCTGAGATGAAAATTTTTTTTGGTAATATAGGTTGTATTGCACAAAATGTCGTATCCTTGAGATGTAATGACATATCCAACTTATATATGTATCAGTACCTAAAGTATATAAAAAATGATTTAGTTTCTTATAATATTGGATCTGTTCAACCAAGCATAAAAATTACTCATATTATAAAACACAAAATATTAATACCATCACAAGATAGTGAAAAAGAGTATCATTTACTTACAGAGAGCCTTTCTAATATAATTTATAATAACTATTTAGAAATTAATAATATTAAGGCTTTAAGAGACACCCTACTACCAAAACTCATGTCAGGCGAAATTAGAGTACCTCTTAACAAAGAAGATGAAGTGTCATAAATTTTGGAGCTATTAACTATCAAATCCTAAAGAAGATATTCAAACAATCGAGTGTTAAAAAGGAGGTAGTAACTTGAGTCTATTAGAAACATTTACAGAAGAATTGCTTGAAGAAGCAGCAATAGAGATACTAACTGAATTAGGATATGAATATAAATTTGGTCCAGATATTGCCCATGATGGAGAAACCCCAGAACGGAAAGATTATAAAGAAGTCATATTAGAAAACAGGGTAAAAGATGCCCTCTTTCGCATCAATAAGGATATTCCTAGAGTTGCTCTTGAAGACGCTTTTCGACAGGTTATTACCTTCAATAGCCCTTCATTAGTCGAGAACAATCATTATTTTCATAAGCTAGTCACGGAAGGAATCGAAGTTTCCTTTAAAGAAGGAGACCTCATCCGAACAAAAAAAGCGTATGTTATAGATGTTGAACATATAGATAGAAATGATTTTTTAGTCGTCAACCAATTTACCATCATAGGGGTAGAAAACAGAAGACCTGACCTAATTCTCTTTATAAACGGACTACCCTTTGTGGTCATAGAATTAAAATCAGCTTCTGATGAGAATGTTGGTATCGACAATGCCTATCACCAAATTCAAACCTATAAAAAGGACATCGAGAGTCTTTTCAATTATAATGCCTTCACGATTATATCTGATGGAATTAATGCAAAAGCAGGAAGCATCACTTCCGATCTTGAGCGTTTTATGAACTGGAGAAGTGAGGATGGTGTCAACATAGCAGCCCTTACGATGCCACAATATGAAACCCTTTTTCGAGGGATGTTAGCAAAGGAAAGGCTTCTTGACATTATCGCTAACTTTCTTCTTTTTCAAGAATCCAAATCTAGTGATTATGATCAAGAGGGTAAAAAGCTAGGAGATAAGAAATCTTTAATCAAAATATTAGCCGCCTACCATCAATTTTTTGCGGTGAAAAAAGCAGTGGAGAAGACGATCCTTGCTACAAGTGAAGCTGGTAACCGAAAAATCGGAGTCATTTGGCATACCCAAGGCTCTGGTAAAAGCTTCTCTATGGTTTTTTATACAGCTGGACTGATTAAGGAATTAAACAATCCAACGATTATTGTCATTACAGATAGAAATGACTTAGATGATCAGCTGTATACAACCTTTGCAAAATCCCAAGAAATGTTACGCCAAGAACCTAAGCAAGCCCATGTTAGAAGGTTGACCGAGGAACAAAAGAAAGCGCAAGCAAATGATAATTCAAAAGAAATAAACGGATTGTATGATCTGCTTAATGAACGAGAATCTGGTGGAATTATCTTTACTACCATTCAGAAATTCAAACCAGAAGCAGGAGAAATGCCTGTACTAACCAACAGACGAAACGTTATTATTATTGCAGATGAAGCCCATCGAAGTCAGTATGGTTTAGATGCAAAGACGAATTTGAAAACAGGTGATGTGAAGTTTGGTTATGCCAAATATATGAGAGATGCCCTTCCTAATGCTTCATATATTGGTTTTACAGGCACTCCAATCGAATTTGATGATAAATCAACACCAGCCGTATTCGGAGATTATATCGACATTTATGATATGACTAGAGCAGTTGAAGATAAAGCAACGGTTAAAATTTATTATGAAAACAGAATCATTAAGCTTGAAGCAGATGAAGAGGTGCTTAAAGAGCTAGACAATGAATTTGCAGAAATTACAGAAGGACAAGAGGAAACAGAAAGAGAAAAAAATAAAGCCAAATGGTCGAGAATTGAGGCTATCGTAGGCTCACCCAATCGGATGAAGAAGTTAGCGGAGGACATTGTCAACCACTATGAAGCAAAAACGGAAGTCATGGATGGAAAGGCGATGGTAGTATGTATGAGTCGAAAAATTGCGGTAGATTTATATGATGCAATTACCGCCTTACGACCAGAGTGGCATAGCGAAGATGTAAACAAAGGAAAAATAAAAATTGTGATGACAGGAACTGCCGCTGATGAGGACAAACTTCAAAAGCATCTAGGTGGCAAACAAAGAAGAGATACGTTAGCCAATCGCATGAAGGATAATAATGATGAACTTAAGCTTGTGATCGTCAGAGATATGTGGCTTACAGGCTTTGATGTGCCATCCATGCATACGATGTATATAGATAAGCCAATGAAAGGACATAACCTGATGCAGGCAATAGCTCGTGTCAACAGGGTTTTCAAAGACAAAGAGGGTGGAGTCGTTGTTGATTACATTGGTATTTTAGAAAGCTTGAAAAAAGCTTTAAAAGAGTATACAGACAGTGATAAGAAAAACACTGCTATTGATACTTCAGCAGCTATCGCCATCATGCTTGAAAAACTTGAAGTGCTAAGAGGGATGTTCCATGGATTAGATTATGCGGACTATATGGGGCAATCCCAAGTAAAACGT
>JAENYW010000196.1 GCA_016841555.1 Tepidibacillus decaturensis | reverse complement strand
GGGTATTTATTGTAAGCACGCTTTTGTGATGTATCAAAAGAAGCCTGAATATCAAAGGCTAAAGCTTCATTATATTGCTGGTTTGTAATGAATTCTTCTATTAGCATACGTTTTAATACAAGCTCTTGACGTTTTTTGGCTAATGCATAGCCTTCTTCATCAAAGCCGTTACTATTAAAGGAAGAATAGGCAGTAGGCCGTTGTGGAATTCCAGCTAAAAAAGCAGATTCAGCTAGGTTTAAATCCTTTGCGTTTTTATTGAAATAGCCTCTAGAGGCAGCCTGAATACCATAAACATTATTTGAATTAGCAGCTTTACCAAAATGAATCTTATTAATATAGGCTGTAAAGATATCTTCCTTTGTTAATATACGTTCCATACGTAAAGCAAGAAAGATTTCTTTTGCTTTTCTTTGAAATGTTTGTTCAAAGGAAAAGAAGGTATACTTAGCTAATTGTTGGGTGATTGTACTTCCACCAGTTGTAACATCGCTATGTAATACCTGCTGCAAAATGGCACGTGATAATGATTTAACATTAACTCCATAATGTTGAAAGAATTGACGGTCCTCTACAGCGAGAAAAGCGTTAATTACGTCACGAGGAATTTCTTGATAAGAAATAAATCTTCTGTCTTCATCTGCTCTCAGCATACCAATCAGTTCATTCGTTCCGCTTTCATTCTTATTCGAAAAGTATGCAAAGCCAGTTAGATTATTTTTGAAAATTTTACTTGTTATTTCATCTGCGCTTCTTATAGGTTCGTCTTTTACAAGAGCAGCGATATATCCTGCAGAAGCGCCTCCAGCAAAAAAGATACCTAAGAAAATAAGTAATATGGTGTACTTTATGATGGTAAAAACCTTACCTTTATAATTTCTGGTTTTCTTAGGTGACTTCTGTTTTGTCATAGTAATTCCTCCTTAATCGCTAATATTATAGCATAAAATGATAATAGATAGTTCATTTTCATATTAGGTAATAATTGAAAGGGATTATTATACCTGTAAAATAAGGTTCATTACCTTTTCGACTTGAATAGTTGACATAGAAAAGTTAATATGTTATTAAATTAAATATCGTAAAACATTAATATTATATAAAAAAGTAATGAAGGTAGCTAGTAGGAAATAATGAATTGTTATAGAGAGCTGGTGGTGGGTGGAAACCAGTACTTAATTATTTTCTGAAATACACTACCAGAGCTGAATGGATAAGCTACTTATCTATTCCGGTGATATCCGTTATCTGAATGAAGATGAGAGTATATTTGAAATACTCTTAAATAGGGTGGTACCGCGTATAAACCACGTCCCTACTATTGGGATGTGGTTTTGTTTTTTTTTTAGGATAGGATATTAGTAAATAAGATGGAGGGTAAATAATGAACAGTGATGTGGGATTAAAAGAAGAACAGGTCGTGGAATTAGAAAAGCAATGGGAAATGCTAAGTCGTGGCGCGGTGGAAATCATTCCAGAGAATGAATTCAAACAAAAATTGGCAAAATCTATTAAGGACAAGAAGCCGTTAAAGGTTAA
The DNA here is from genome assembly GCA_016841555.1 of Tepidibacillus decaturensis. Taxonomy (GTDB): domain Bacteria; phylum Bacillota; class Bacilli; order Tepidibacillales; family Tepidibacillaceae; genus JAENYW01. Next base: position 4,440 of record JAENYW010000196.1, on the reverse strand, counting down.
ACTTGGATTAGATCCATCTGCTCCAGATATTCACATTGGACATACGGTTCCATTGCAAAAATTGAGGCAATTTCAAGATTTAGGGCATGTTGTTCAATTGGTTATCGGAGATTTTACAGGTCAGATTGGAGACCCTACAGGAAAATCAGAAACAAGAAAGCAATTAACGAAAGAGCAAGTGAAAGAAAATGCAGAAACATATATTAAACAATTATTTAAGATCTTGGATAAAAATAAAACAGAGGTTGATTTTAACAGTACTTGGCTAGCTCCTCTTACCTTCGTAGATGTAGTTCATTTATCATCGAAGATGACAGTGGCCCGTATGCTTGAACGTGATGATTTTGAAAAGAGATTTCGTTCTAATGAGTCAATTAGTGTTCATGAATTCTTCTATCCGCTTATGCAGGGATACGATTCTGTTGCTCTTAAATCAGATATTGAATTAGGTGGAACAGATCAAAAATTTAATCTTTTAATGGGACGCCATTTACAAAAGGAATACGGGCAGGAACAGCAAGCAATTTTAATGCTTCCGCTTATTGAGGGATTAGATGGTGTGCAGAAGATGAGTAAGAGTTTAGGTAACTATATTGGAATTGATGAGGAACCAAATGAGATTTACGGTAAGTCTATGTCGATACCAGATGAGCTAATGGTTAAATATATCAAATTAGTCACTGATTTACCTCACGATGAAGTCTCCAATATGGTACAAGGGTTAGAAACTGAAACCCTTCATCCAAGAGATGCGAAAATGAAATTAGCTTTTACGCTGGTAAGAATGTATCATGGAGAAGAAGCAGCTATTGGAGCGGAAAATCATTTCAAAACCGTATTTCAAAAGGGAGCATTACCAGAAGATATACCAGCTATGGAGGTAGATCAAGCACAGTTAACAGATGGCAAAGCTTGGATTGTAAAATTAATCTCTGAATTAGGCTTGGTACCTTCCAACGGAGAAGGTCGACGCATGGTAAAACAAGGTGCTGTCAAAATTGATGGGATAAAAGTAGAGGATGCAGATGCAGAGGTAGAAGTAAAACAGGATATGGTGATTCAAGTAGGGAAAAGGAAATTTGCGAAGATAACATTAATATAGAAGAGAACAGTGAAATAATAGAAGAGGTCCAAAATGCTGATAGCTTTGTGATCTCTTCTTCAATTAACAGAAAAAAAAACAAATGTCTCTGTTATTTCCTGTTACTGTTTATCATACGGTTAAAAGAAAAAACATCCAGCTATAACTGGATGTTTTAATAGGTTACCTTGAATAGTACTCAACAATTAGTTTTTCGTTGATTTCTTGTGGTAGCTCTGAACGATCTGGTAAACGAATATATTTTCCTTCTATTGCTTTCTCATCAAAAGAAAGATAAGAAGGAAGGTAGTTTCGATCTTCTAAAGCATCTTTAACCGTATTTAAATTGCGGCTTTTCTCACGAAGACCTAGTACATCTCCCACTCTTACATGATAAGATGGGATATCTACTTTTTTACCATCCACAGTAACATGATCATGATTTACCAATTGACGAGCACCATGACGAGTTCGGGAAAATCCTAAACGATATACAAGATTGTCTAAGCGACTTTCAAGTAGTGTCATAAAGTTTTCACCAGCAACACCAGACATATTGCTAGCTTTAACAAATAGATTAGCGAATTGCTTTTCATTTAAGCCATACATATGACGTAGCTTTTGCTTCTCGTTTAATTGTAAACCGTATTCGCTTAATTTTTTTCGCTGTCCGGGCCCGTGTTGTCCTGGTGGATAAGGACGCTTCATCTCTTTTCCAGTACCACTTAGGGAAATACCAACACGACGGCTTAATTTGTGCTTTGGACCAGTATAACGTGACATAAAACAAAAACCCCTCTCAATCGTAAATAATAAAATATGGATTGGTTGACGTGCTCAATGTTGCTTATACATAGGCATTTGCCTTCGTCTTATAAGAAATAAATCAGCCGCGTCTTATAAGCGCAAATTGAGTGAGGGTGTTCACGTCGAAATAACTATAGGTTAGAATTCTACCCATAATAACAAATTTTATAATAAATCTTTTTTTATATATTTGTCAAGGTTTATCTATTATAATAAAGAAAAAATAATCATCCTTCATTTAGTATTAGCCATGGAAAAATATATAAAAAATTAAAATACAAGAAATAATTCCATTTTATGTGATAGAATAATTATTGTGTGAAGAGGGGTGGGGCTACTTTGAAGGGTAAAATAGGCTTGGTTGCATCGATTTTTTTATTTGTTTTTCTTTCTATTGGTTGTAGTCTTACTCAAGAAGTTTCAACGGAAAAGCAGATAAATGGACAATTGGATAAAGAAAAAGGTAAACAGCATGGAGAAGCTGGTGAAAAGGATTGGAATCAAACAGAGACAGATACCCCTTTCTATGATATTGATACATTATATAATTTGACTGAGGTTCCTCAATTGGACAGCTTATTTCTTCATTCTACCTTTATAAATCAAGTGTATATTCATCATATTCCCTATTTTTTCGGCTATAGTGAAGATGGCCATTATGCTGCATTTATTCTGTATGATAATACGCCACATAGTGGATATGAGATAGTAATATACGATACATTTATCGGAGAAAAAATATATTCCATTTTTATTCCTTATGTCGATCGAATAATCGAATCAAAACCATTTTTCTTAGCCAAAGAAGCATTGGAGCAAGGCTTTGATATTCATGTTACTCCCAAAAAAGAAATTTTAAGGGATGGAATGGAATATGAAACAAATCAAGATAAATGGTATTTTTATAAAGAAAAGGACAATCAACAAAGCTTTTTTAAAATGATGAAGACGAATACAAAGGATGAGTGGTTATATTTATTACATGATTATAATGATCAAAAATCCTATACCCAATTGTTTGTATTTCCAGGAAATCCACAATGGATTACCTTAGCACAGTACAATAACCAAGAAAAAGTAGATTTCCTACCAATATTTATTCATCTTGAAAGTGTAACTAACAAAAATAGTATAGATGGAAAAGAAAAAGAAGCAGATAAATGGTTATATGGTACAATTACCTTTCTTTATGGTCAAGAGCAAATTATTAGTAATAAGGGGTATATTGCTGTATCAAATAAAAATAAAGAGGAATTAAAAGCACCTTACCATGTAGGACAATGGATCTATTTAGATTCCTCTGGAACAATGAAATGGTATGGTAATTCGGAAGGAATCTTTAATAAAGAGGGAAAATCGATTCAAAGCTTAGATAAAGCTGTTTACTATCGAATGAATATTATCATGCATATGGATTCTTCATCACTAAAGTATATTATTATTGATCAGCTTGACAAGAAGACAGATGAACTAATCAGAACATATGAATTTAAATGGGATGAGCGTATTAAAGAAATGGTGCCTATACAGTTAATGGAGCTTTATCCCTAATTTAACCTATTATAAATTCGATTTGATACTTTTAAAAGAAAAAACTATAAAATATAGGGAATTTCCACTACTTTTTTCATATGAATTCCTATATAATGAAAAAGAACTTTATATAGGAAGATCAGATTCATAAAAATGAAATATCATTCATAAATATAAATATAAGTATTAAGTATAAGGAAGGGTAATGAGGAAGAATTACTTTCTTATATTAAAAAAGAGGGTTGACTATTGGAAACAACTATTCATTTAATTCGACATGGGGAAACAGATTGGAATCGTGAAAAAAGATATCAGGGTCAAAAAGATATCCCTTTGAATAATGTGGGAAGGCTTCAAGCAAAAAAGTTGGTTAAACGTTTACAAAATGAAAATATGCAAATTGACGCAATTTATTCAAGCAATCTAATAAGAGCAAAAGAAACAGCAGATATTATAGCTGAATATTTAAATAAACCTGTTCATCTTCAAGAAAAGGTAAAAGAAAGGTATTTCGGACGGTTAGAAGGGCTAAAATTAGAAGACTTTAAAGCAGAATTCCCTCATATAAATATGAACAATGTCGATCAGTATGATTTTTTTCACGTGGAGCCCTTTAATGTTTTTAAGCAGCGCATGGTTGAAGGTGTAATAGAGGTGGCGAAAAAACATATCAATGAAACCATCGTCATTGTTAGTCACGGAGCTGCAATAAATACATTTTTGTTTGATATTAGTAATGGAGCTTTAGGTTCAGGAATAACAAAAATTGTAAATGCTAGTATTACAACAATTACGTTTAATCATCGTTTTCTAAGTTGGGATATAAAGGAAATTAATGATATTTCACATATTGGAGCTTAATAATGAGGAAGGAAGACCATGAATCAAAAAATGTATTTGAAGGGAGCAAATATTGTGCATAAGGAAGTGATTGATAACAAAGAAGAATTTTTAATGCAAAAGTTTTTGAAATTTACTAGTAAAATGAAGGAAAATAAAACACTGCCGTACAGTGGAAT
>JAENYW010000195.1 GCA_016841555.1 Tepidibacillus decaturensis | reverse complement strand
TACATTTAAGTTAATCGTTTTTAAAACCATCTTATTATCAAAGGACATCGTTAAATCTTTTATGGATAAAATAGGCTGTTGATCCTGTATAATGATAATCACCTTCTTCATTTAATGGTTGAAAACACTCAATGTTCATATTCATCCTATTATTGTTATAATTTTTATGTTTTTATAAATTCTATATTATATCCTATAAATCCTTCAAAAATCTTATAAACCAGCTTAAAATATACAATTAATAGGGATTACTGTGTTTTTTTATCATAAAATATGACAAATGAAACGTCCCTCTGTCATGACTCTGTCATGCTAAAAAAGTTCTTCCATTTTATTGCGTTAAAGTGTAAAATAAAATGTATATTATTACAAAATTTAATTAGTTGAGAGGAGCGTTTTTTAGTTGAGCAAAGTAGAGCAGAGAGGTTTTTTTGGAGAGTTTGGTGGAGCTTATGTCCCCGAGCAGTTACAAGAGGTATTGACTAAGCTGGATCAGGTTTTTGAACAGTATAAGGAGGATCCAGTATTTATTGAAGAACTACATTATTATTTTAATGATTACGTTGGAAGACCGAGTCCACTATATTATGCAGAAAGATTAAGCAATCAGCTTGGTGGAGCAAAAATTTATTTAAAAAGAGAAGATTTAAATCATACAGGAGCCCATAAAATTAATAACGTCCTTGGGCAAGCATTACTAGCCAAAAGAATGGGCTTAAAGCGTATTATTGCAGAAACAGGAGCAGGACAACATGGAGTAGCTACCGCTACAGCAAGTGCAATGTTTGGTCTGGATTGTGTCATCTATATGGGAGAAGAGGATACAAAACGTCAGCAGCTTAATGTATTTAGAATGGAAATACTTGGTGCAAAGGTTATTCCTGTGAAAAGGGGAAAAAGAACCTTAAAGGATGCTGTTGATGCAGCATTAGAGGATTTAATAGAGAATTATAAGGATACCTTCTATTTACTAGGCTCAGCAGTTGGTCCCCATCCGTACCCAACGATTGTGAAGCATTTTCAATCTGTTATTGGTCAAGAGGCAAGACGTCAAATAATGGATAAAGAAAATAGACTTCCAGACTATTTGATTGCAGCAGTTGGTGGTGGAAGTAATGCTATTGGTTTATTTGCCCCTTTTTATGAAGATAAAGAGGTGAAAATGATTGGTGTTGAACCAGGTGGAAAGGGATTATCTACAGGTCTACACGCTGCTCCGTTAAATGATGGAGAACCTTCTGTTATACATGGCTTCAGAACCTATGCGATGATGAAGGAGAATGGTGAGCCAAAGGAGACACATTCCATTGCAGCAGGATTAGATTATCCAGGAGTAGGACCTGAGCATAGCTTTTATAAAGATACTGGTCGAGCGGATTATGTAGCAATTAATGATGATGAAGCATTAGAGGCTTTTCATCGTCTGTCCCAGTTAGAAGGGATTATACCAGCGCTAGAGAGCTCACATGCTGTTGCATATGCGATGAAGCTAGCGCCAATATTAGATAAAGATAAAATTATCATCATCAATCTTTCTGGACGTGGAGATAAGGACGTTCAACAGGTTTATAATATGAACAGATAAAAACAAAGCTGTTAGGTTAAAGAGGACCTAACAGCTTTGTTAATGTGTAGAAATGTATAAAAATTTTTCCACTAGTCATTTAAGGGTTCAAATTTTATCTAATCAATCTCATTCGGGTTAAGACCCCCGCTTCTATAAGCGGGAAATAAATCAGGTGGGGTAGACTCCCCATCTGATTCCCCGATGTTCAGCTAGCTGAACGAGTTCACTGGGATTCCTTCTTTAAGGTTATGATGACTACACCGATCATAATCAAGGTTCCTCCAATAAAAAAGTTGATATCCAATTTTTCATTCAAAAAGAGCCAGCCTAGAAATGAACCGACAACAGGTTGAAAAAACATAAAGATGGAACCATTTCCTGCTTCCAGTAACTCAAAGCCCTTATTCCAAAGAAAGAAGGCGACTGCGGTAGAGATTAGTCCGATATAAAGAACACCTAAAATGATGCTCCAATCGACAAAATAGATATCCAGTGTTTTCGCTTCCCATAGCATAAATGGGGTTGTGAAAAACAGGGCAAACAAAATGGCATAAGTAGTTATTGTCAAGGAAGAATGGCGAGCTGATGCTATTTTTACGTAAATGGAGAGCAAAGCCCAGGTTAGTGCAGCACCAACAAGAATCAAGCTTCCCCAAAAATTACTGTCAATGTCCACCTCCCACCCAATCACTACAATTACTCCCAAAGTAGCTAACGTAAGTGCAATGATTTTTTGGAATGTAAACGCTTCTTTCAAAAGAAAACGAGCAAAGATGACGATAAAAATCGGAGTTGCAGATGTAATTAATGCTCCTGTATGAGCATCAGATAATTTGGTTCCAATAAACTGAAGGATAATGGACAAGAAATAGCCAATAAACCCAATCCAGATAAAGAGAATCCAGTCCTTTTTATGAATAGTTGGCGCCTGTTTTTTCCTTTGTGTTATATGTAAAGCAGCATACAAAACAACAAAAGCAATGAGGTACCGTAACCAAACTAATGTAATTGGTGGAATAAAATCCATCACATATTTACTAACAACATACATGCCGCCCCATATGCTTGCAGCGATGGATAAGGAAAAAGCACCTAACATATTTTTATTCATTTTTTCTACCCCCGTCATTTTAGAATAATCAATAGATCACGAAGACGAGGTATGAATTACAAATATTTGCAGTTCATTCCTATCTTCGGGTTAGGAATGAACGGAAGGCTGATCGTTTTCAAACAAATCATGATAATACATGGTATCTCTCTCCTTGTTTTTTAATTATTCTGTTATAGTAGTTTTATCATATCATAGGTTAAAGCTTCCTACCTATATGTCTTTATCTTTTCACTTCCCTTTCTTTCGTTTGTCATTTTTTAAGCATGACAAACGAAACGTTCCCTTGTCAGAAAAAAAGACTGTGTCAAGGAACTGGCCTTGATTCAGTCTTTACTTTTTAATATGCTCTTGCAAAAAATACGGTAGTTGATGCTTCTTTTCCACAGCAGACGCATTTTCCATGACCTTCACGCTGCTCAAAAGGGATATTCCTAGCAGTTGCTCCTGTTTCTTCTTTTATTTTATCTAGACAAGCGATATCTCCACACCATGAACTTTTAATAAAGCCTCGTTCCTTAAAAAATTGTTCTTTCATTTCCTCAATGGTGTTTGCTTCAAATGTATGGGTATGCATAAATTCCTTCGCTTTATTAAACATATCCTGTTGAATTTGCTCCAGCTTAGCAGGTATATTTGCAATTTCCGATAAAGGAAGGAATTCCTTTTCACCTGTATCTCTACGAGCCATTACAAATTGTTCCTTCTCAATATCCTTTGGTCCTAGTTCAATACGGATAGGTACTCCTCGCATTTCATATTCATTAAACTTCCATCCTGGCGTCATTTCTTCACGATCATCTACTTTTACACGAACACCAAGCTGCTTTAATTGTTGTGCAATTTCCTGCGCCTTATTTTTCACCATCTCTTTATCGCCACGGAGTATTGGTATGATAACTACTTGAATTGGTGCAACCTTTGGAGGCAGCTTTAGTCCTCGATCATCACTGTGTGTCATAATTAATCCACCAATCATCCGTGTGGAAGAGCCCCATGAGGTTGTATATACATATTGAAGCTTATTATCCTTATCAGAAAATTGGATATCAAAAACCTTAGAGAAGTTTTGACCCAAATTGTGTGATGTCCCAGCCTGTAGGGCTTTTCCGTCTGACATTAGCCCTTCAATACTGTAGGTATGTTCAGCTCCAGCAAATTTTTCGTTTTCTGTTTTCCTTCCAACAATAACAGGCATTGCAAGGGTTTCTTCTACAAAGGTGCGGTATACTTCAAGCATTTGTAGGGTTTCTTCCTCTGCTTCTTCATATGTAGCATGCGCAGTATGACCCTCTTGCCAAAGGAATTCTGAAGTGCGTAGGAACGGCTTTGTTACTTTTTCCCAACGGACAACATTTGCCCATTGATTTAAGAGTAATGGTAAGTCACGATAGGATTGAATCCATTTGCTCATGGAATCACCTATAATTGTTTCAGAGGTTGGACGAATAACAAGTGGCTCTTCTAATTCTTCATTTCCTCCTCTTGTTACCCAGGCTACTTCAGGGGCAAAGCCTTCCACGTGACTCATTTCCTTTTTCAAAAAGGATTCAGGAATTAACAGTGGAAAGTAGGCATTTTCATGACCAGTATCCTTTATTTTTTGATCAAGATCCTTTTGCATATGCTCCCAGATGGCATATCCGTAAGGCTTAATAATCATTGTTCCTTTAACAGGACCATAATCCATCAAATCTGCTTTTTTTACGATGTCTAGATACCATCTAGAATAATCCTCTTCCTTGCTTTGAATTTCCTTTACAAATTTCTTATCGTCCATTTTTTACACTCCTATCTTTATTCTTTACTACTTCAGTAAACAAAAAAGGAGTCTTTATCCATAAAGGACGAAAGACTCCGTGGTACCACCTTAATTAACATGTATATAAATCAACATGTTCACTTAACCCATTAACGCTGGGAGACGAGACTGCTTTTCACAGTTACCTTAGGAGTGGGTTCGGAATGGGGGTTGATAGAGCTTCCACCTTTTCTCTACTCGCTAAAACAATCCTTACATTCTTACTTGCTCCTGCATTGGTTTCGTATTTTCATAATGATATACTATTATAATATTTTAACATAGAATGTCAAGTAAAATCACTTAAAAATGAGTGTGCTAACCAATTCTACTTAGTATATCTCTTGCGACGACAATTCCACAAGCACTAGCCTGTGCTAAACCACGGGTTATTCCTGCACCATCTCCACCAACATATAATCCTTTTATTTCAGTTTCAAAGGTGTTAGATATTTTTGGCCTAGCTGAGTAGAATTTAGCCTCTACACCGTATAAAAGTGTATGCTCACTTGCAAAACCAGGTGAAACCTTATCTAGGGCTTCAATCATTTCAATCAAGCTAGTTACGGTACGATGAGGTAAAACTAATGCTAAATCACCAGGTACTGCAGTTTTTAGTGTTGGTTCTATAAACCCCTTTTTAATTCGATTATCTGTTGATCTTCGACCCTTCTTTAAATCTCCATAACGTTGGATGATAACACTACCATCACTCAACATGTTGGCAAGTTTGGATATATATTTGGCATATTGTATTGGTTCACTAAAGGGCTCTGTAAAGTGATGAGAAACAAGCAACGCTAAGTTTGTATTAAATTGCTTTTCCTTATCTTCACGATAAGCATGACCGTTTACCGTCATAACACCGCTGTGATTTTCAATAACTACTCTTCCTGATGGATTAGCACAGAATGTGCGTACATTATTATTGTAGGTAGGAGTATTATATACAAGCTTTGCTTCATAAAGGTGCTCATTAATGTCTGCCATTACGGTATTTGGTACCTCTACTCTAACCCCTATATCCACTTGATTATTCGTAAGCTGTAGCTTTCGTTGACTTAGAATGTCTGCTAACCATTCACTTCCATCCCTACCTGGTGCAATGAAAATATAATCCGATAATAGCTCTTGGTCATTATCAAGAATGATACCTTTTATTTGATTATCCTCTACAATGATATCCTTCACCTTTGTTCGGTGTACGATTTCAAGCTTATCCTTTAGGTATTCATATATTTTTGTTAAAATCTTAAGATTTTCCTCTGTTCCTAGGTGTCGTACTTTTGCTTTTAGTAGCTTCATACCTACAGAAGCTGCTCTTTGTTCGATTTGATGTATTTTATTTAGGGAAAATAATTGCTTTTTCTTTTCTTTATATTCACGTTTAGCTTCAATAGTTGGTTTATCGTCTATTTGAAATTCTAAATCTTCTATTTCCTGTTCCAATCTTTTAATAGATTCACCGATTTCTAGGCCTCCATGGGTTTCTTCTGCTGCTCCAAAGCCTAA
>JAENYW010000194.1 GCA_016841555.1 Tepidibacillus decaturensis | reverse complement strand
ATTCGTTTGTTCTTGAACAATATTGTTTTTTCGTTCTTTATCGGAATTAGATAAATACTTTTCTTTAGAATAAAACAGATCAATCTCATCTTTAGGTGCTTCTATATCGTAGTTTTTATGTTTAAGAAATTCTCCCTCATTATTAATAATATCTAAAAATGAATTACTCAAGTCAATTACTCTACCACTATAATGAAAACCAAATCGACCTGCTCTACCAGCAATGTTTTTAGCGTCAAATTTTTTCAGAATCTTACTCCCTTTTTTACTGTGCATTACAACCATATTTTTTGCAGAAGTATTAACTCCTTCGGTAATAGTGGTTGTTGATATTAATACATTAATTAATCCTTTATTAAATAAGTTAACAACTTCCTTTTGAATATATTTGGGAATGAGACCATGATGAATTCCTACTCCATGTTTTAAGGCTTGGACTAATATCCAGTTATTAGAAAAATTAAAAGAAATATGATTAATAATATCTAAATAATCAGAATAACTATGATTATGAAGTATTCTTGATTTAATAAGTTTTTCTGCATAATATTCAACTCCATCTTTTTTCCCTCTATTTGAACAATATATAATTACGTTTTCCTGAATTGCCAGTATAGCTTTAACTGTTTTAATTAGTTTTTCTGATTTGTTACTCTTTGTAAAATTAATGTTTAATTGTGGATCTGTTGGAAAACTTTTAGAACGTTTTTCAATAAAAAAAGATTTATTTACTATCTCATAATTATTATAATCAAGTAGTACAATTCTATTTTCTCTCATAAAATTGTCAAATGAGTTGTTATATACTGGAGTGTTAGGCTTCGCAAAATCCATATATGGTCCAGCTAATAATGCATCTGTATCTTTATTTAGAGCATAAAAGACAGCTAATCTATAGGCAACGTCTCGTTCATTTTCTTTTAATTCTTCATCAATCAGATAATCATTATCTATTTTATATATCTCATCTACAAATATAAAATCAAAATTTATATTAAAATTTGATTTTTCAATGAATGATAGATATCTTTCAGGAGTGTAAATAAATAAGTTCTTTTCAGATATTTTTTTTATGTCACTAAGGGTATGAATATTATAATTTTCTCTAAAAAACTTGTAATTGTTATCTGAGATTATTCTCTCTAAATTCTCAGAAAGTAAAGCAATGGTAGGAAAAATCAATATGATATTTGAATAATCCATTTTTTTAATAATTTCAAAAGTGATATGAGTTTTACCGAATGAGGTGCTAGCAGACAAAAAAAATCTGTTCAATTTTCCTATCTCATATTTATTTAATATTTGTTGTTGATATCTATGGAGCATACTTTTGTTATCAGTATGTAATATGCTTTCATAAAAAAAAGCTGAAAAAGTATTTAAATCAAAACTATCTATTTTTGGTTTTTGATTAAATTGCTCTAAAATGTAGTAAAAATGAGGAATCCCAGAGTTATTCGCAATGTATTTAAGGAATTTGAAATCAGACTCAGTTAAACTTTCATTTTTTATAATATCAAAATAATAACAAACAGATTTTATAAAATTAAAATCTTCTATCTGCCCTTTTTTAAATTGGTTAAATTTCACTAATATATCAACTGTTTCTTTGACTCTATCCATTTTATCACCTCTGTTTTTATATCTCTAACTTTATCAACTGGTAACCAAATAAAATAAACAGAAAATGGAATTGATAATGATAAAGTTTTTATTGAATGATGTTTTTTTATATACTCAATTGATTTTTCTATACTTTTATCGTAATTATGATTGTCTATATCATATATAATAATAATTGGATAGATTAATTTAATTTCGTGTTTTTTTATTTCTTCAATTATATTGATTAAGGGATATTTTTCCCATTGGTTTATAATTTTCTCTACTTTGGTATCTGATATATTAAAGTTGTTTTTATGATTAGTGATAGCAAGTATATTAGAAGATAAATAATCATCGGAGATAGCTTTTTCAATATTATTAAGAGCACTATCTATTCCAGATCTGTGAGTATTCCTAAATTTTACTTCTCCAAACCATAATTCTGTTACTCCATTATTCTCGATTAAATGGTATGAATCGTATCCCTTTGTTTCAGATGATTCCAATGGGTTATAAAAGTATCCTCTGGAAATTATAGGCTTTGCATTCATTTTCACATAAAGCATAGCAAATAATATTGTTTCGCCATGGAAACCATAACTGATTTTTGACTTTTCATTTGCATGTTCATTATATTTTAATTTAGTTTTTAAGGCTATGGTATGTAAATTATTATAGTCTTTTCCTGTTATGTCGAATTCATTAAAAGAATATTCAATAATAGAGTTATAAATTATCTCAGCGAGAGAGGAATTGCTTGTAGAAGAAAAACACCTATCATTTTCCGTTGAAAAAATAGATTTATCAATACCAATTGTTTTATTTGGTAAATCGTATTTATATATAATAGATTTATCTATAAGGGCTAATAATTGTTCTCTCATTTAAATACTTCCTTTCTATGATAATTTATTAATACCTGCTACTTAAGTTAAAATAAGAAAATTACCTTTTCATAATGATCTTTATTTAATATTTGTTTAAATATGTTAATATTATCACTTTTTTTATAAAAATATTGTCTTATTTTGTCGAACGGAATAAAAATACTAGAATAATAGAAAAGAATCCATTTTATAATGGATTCTTCCGAGAAATGTAACATATTTTTATTATATTATTCTAGCTGTTTTCTTTCAAGATTTTCTTTAATAGTCCAATAGCATTTTCTTCTTTCGGATCGTTGGTTCCTAATTGTCCTTTAAAAGCTTTATCAAGGATTGATTTTTTAATTGATTCTATTTGATCTTCTAATTGGGTTAATTCTTCAATATGGGATTCTTGTTCTAATAGTTTGTCTAATATATGAACTATTTCTTTTTGTTCTTCAAGTGGTGGAAGTGGTATAAGTATGTTTCTTATATCTTCTAAACTTAAAACAGGTCTACCAATTCCGTAAGCTCTATCCAGTAATTCTTTTCCTCCAGCTGATGGTGAAAGCATACTATAATAAATAAAGGGCGCAGTATCCTTACGAACTAACTTTGTTAAAGCGACTGATTGACTTACGTAAGCTTCAGGTATTTCATTTTCAATTAAAGCACATTTCCCTACATTAGCACCAGTTATTGTAGTTAATATGTCTGAATGTTCTATTAAGCTTCTTTTACCTTCAACTTTTTCAGGTAAATTAACATAAGCAACATCGTCTAATATTAGCTTATTTGTATTTATATTTTGTGTTCTTATAAATAGAGCTCCATAATCTGAATAATATTTTGACCAGTCCCTTGATCCACTAGTTATATAGTAGGAAAGGCTATCTAGTCTAACCCATCTCCAAGTTTTCGGAAGCATTTTTGATTCAATAATATGAGAGGAAGGATTTACTCTTTTTCTAATATTCTTCGTCTTATATATAGTTTCTTTATCCTTAATAATTTTTTCTATCAAAGATTTAACCGACTCAACATTAGGATGATCTTCTCTCCACTTTTTTGTCAATTCGCCTCTAAATGCTTTTGCTAGAATGGAAGCTTTTCTTTTTTCATAGCCTTCTCTTGCTTCTTCTATTAATGATTTTGCTTCATCTAATTTACTAAACAATGATTCAATTTTATCTACAATACGTTTTTGTTCTTCATGTGGTGGTAATGGAAAAGGTATACTTTTCATACTTCCTTGAGTTAATTTTAATCGAGTAGTGCCATTAACGTAACCATGATAATTAAATTGATTTAGAAAATGTAGTAAAAAGATATTTCCATTATGTCCGTAAAATGATTTAAGTATATGTGCATGATTATTTACCCAAGCTTTTCCTTCAATTAAATAGGCTTTATTTTTTAAAAGGTCAAAAAAAGGTGCACCATCTTCACCTAATAAAACTAATTCCTCATCTGTTAAATAATCATCTATCCAACCTACTTGTCCTGTTGCTCCATAGTAAGGAATATTTCCTTCTCGATTAGCACGTTCATTAGCGTTTATTGGTTTTCTATAATTATCTAATAAATAGGCCCCACCATCTAATAACTTAACCCACACCCAATTCCTAGGTACTTCATAAGGCTGTTCATCCTCTGGTACTAATGCTTCTTCTAACAATTCTTCCAATGTCTTCTTTACCTTACTCAACTGCTTCAGCTCCTTCTAAGCTTTTGTTGAGTTCTTTAATTACGCTTAGGAGAAGGTCTGTTGCTTGTTCCAGTTTGGCTACAGCTTCTTCTGCTGATTCGATGGGGTCTGGGAGGTCATCATAGGATGATATAGAGGTATCTCTAATTAGGCCTAGGTCTAGGCTGTCCCCTTTTTTCTTTATTTCCTCTCTTGTATAGACGTTCCATCTTTCATCTTCACCTTTGGTTCTATCCTCTGCTTTGTAAGCTTGGATAAATCCTTCGAAGTGTTCTTCCTTCAATGGTGTTCTTTTGCCAAAGCTTGGCATGTTGGTTCTTAGATCATAGAACCAGACTTCCTTTGTATTGTCTTTTTCTGATTTTCCTCTGGTGAAGAATAGTACATTGGTTTTTACGCCTTGGGCGTAAAAGATACCTGTTGGTAGTCTTAATATAGTATGGAGGTTACATTTGTTCATTAGGTCTTCACGTATTTTTTGACCGTCACCATCTTGGAAGAGGACATTATCTGGTAAGACGACTGCTGCTCTTGCTCTTCCATCCTTCTTTAATGAACGATATATATGCTGTAAAAAGTTTAACTGTTTGTTAGATGTTAGATAGGTTAAATCATCCCTTGTTGGTCTTTCTCCACCCTTTTTGGTTCCGAAAGGTGGATTGGTCATGACGACATCATAATCCTTCATTTGTTTACCCAGATTAGATAGGCTATCACCTAATATAATTTCCCCTTCTAAATCATGAAGCATGGCATTCATCAAGGCTAAACGGTGGGTATCATGGACCAGCTCACAGCCTGTGAAGGCTTCTTCCCTTTGGAAATCCTGTTCTTTTATATCTAGATCAAATAGATTATCTGTCTTTTCCTTAATATATTGATCTGCTGCAATCATGAAGCCAAAGGTTCCTGCAGCTGGGTCATTACAACGTTCCCCTGGTTTTGGATCGATAAGCTGCACAATGGTATTAATTAGCGTTCTTGGTGTAAAGTATTGTCCTGCACCAGATTTTTTTTCATCTGCGTTTTTTTGTAGTAATCCTTCATAGAGGTTTCCTAATCCCTCTTCTCTCGCACTATACCAATCAAGGGCATTGATTGATTTAATAATTTTTTCTAGGTTTTTAGGTTCATCTATATTAGTGGTTGCATCTGTATAGATCTCTTTTATTCTACCTGTTCCCTTTTCTCCTAAATCTAGTAATAATCTTTTATAAAAGTTTCGAAGCTCTGTTCCTTCTTTCTCTACTAGCTTGTCCCATCTGTATTCTTCTGGTATGTTTTTTTCTGCATTTGTTTCCTTTGCCATCTTAAAAAATAGGATATAGGTTAGCTCTGTCACGTATTGATGATAAGTAATGCCATCATCTCTAAGTACATTACATAGATTCCATAGCTTTGCAACAATTTCTTGGTTCGTCATTATGCAGATGTTCCCCTCTCGTCAAACAAGTTGTCTTTTATTTTCTCTAGTATTTCGTCTAGTTTGCCTTTAAATATCTTATTCATTCTATCATATCCACCTTGGCTCTTAAAGGCTCCTTCATCAAAGATGGTTTTATCGATTATCTCTTCATTGAGGATTTGTTTTTCAATTCGATCTAACCAATTTAATTGAATCTTGCTCCACTTATGCATTTTTTTTATTTTATTCAGGGCTGCGGCTTTTCTTTCCCTATGTTCATTAAGGGAATTTCCTAAAGCCGTCGGTCTTATTAAGCTAATGTTATCTGTACCAATATCGACATCATGCTTTTGATTCCAACAAGTTTTTAGGTTTAGTTTTGTAAAGCCATGGCAATTTACCTCTACTTT
>JAENYW010000193.1 GCA_016841555.1 Tepidibacillus decaturensis | reverse complement strand
TTATGAGAAGCCCTGGAACTAACGGCATTACAGAACCAATAATGATTTTATCTAAATGTTCTCCAAAGCCAATATATATAAACAAATGACCGAATATGCCTATAATAAAAGAAGCCATAATTTCTGCAAATAACTTTATTTGCACGAATTGATGGATAAGAATAAAAATAACGAAACCTATACCACCAGTTATAAAAGCAGGAATATAATCATTCCATGTTCCTTCAAACATTAATGAGAAAAAACCACTAGCCAAGGCTGCAGCGAAAATCTGAAGCCATATAGGATAAAGAGGCTTAGCAGCATCTATTTCCTGTAATTGAATAGCTGCTTCTTCTATATTCAAGTGTCCTTCACTAATGCTTCTCGAAATTTCATTCACTAAAACAATTTTATTTAAATCAACTGAACGTTTATAAATTCGAACTAACTTCGTATGCTCTTGCTCTTTGTTATTTCCTTGAATAGACAAAAAAATCCCTGTGGGAGTAACAAAGCTATAGGTATCCTGCATACGAAACGCTTTAGCAATACGAACCATTGTATCCTCTACACGATACGTTTCTGCACCACTAGAAAGCATAATTTTCCCCGCGGATAAACAGACATCCATAATTTTCTTAATGTCACCTTTCATAAGGTAACCCCCAAGCTACTAATGATAAATAAAATAGATAAACAGAGATAGAAATAGAAGAATCGAGCTATTAAATAACCAATCAATCCAATGGTAGGAAGTCGTTTCCTTGCTTTTATTATTTGATGCTATCTGATTGTCTATCTCATTGATCACTTCCTTGCTATCCAATAATTTCCCTTGTAAAATTTTCTTGAATATAGGGGTTAGGAGCTGTAAGGATGGAATCTTAGGTATTATATCATAAACTTCGTTTAAACTACGGGTTTGATTGAAAATTTTTAATAATTTATTCCTTCCAATTCCTATTTGAACAAAAATCATGGCAATAGAAAAGAGGTCATAATGGGGATTAGCTTTTCGGTTTCCTGCTTTCCAGCTACCCCGATCAAAAAGCTCGGTAAATTGTCTTATCCCTTCTCCTTTTATAGTAACCCCACCAAAATCAATGAGAGAAAGCTGATTAGTGCTGGTATCAATTAAAATATGCTCTGGCTTTAAATCACCATATACATATGCTTCATTGTGAATAAAATCAATCAATTTTATTACTTGTTTAAATAGCTCAGTATAGTCCTTTTGCCCTTTTCCATAAAGATGCTGCTCGATGGTAATTCCTACCTGATAAGGCATTACATAAAAGGTGTATACTTCCCCTTGAATAACAACGTCATCAACATCCAACACAGAAAACCCAAGGATTGAACCTAGGGCTTTATTTAAACGATTTATACTATTAATTTCATAGCTTAAATCAAAGGTTACAAGGCTCACTTTTAAAGCGTATAATCTTTCAAATAACGCCACTAAATATACCGTTCCGTTTTCCCCTGAACCTATTATCCTTTTTACTACATATTCTTTTCTATTCCACTTTCCTTTGATTATTGTCCCAGGATGAATAGGAAATAAAACTGATTTAGACCATGTATTCATCTAAAACTCCCAAGCTTTTATTTTTCAATCTATCAAAATGAGCAATGCTAGCTTGAATAGCAGTACCTGTTGGCGTATTACCCCCTGGCTTCATTTTATATAATACATTTCTAATCTGCTCTATTTCATCCGTCCAAGGTACTCTGATGGAAATCACATCATTCCTTCCTGGGAAAGTTACGATGGAAAGGTTACTTTTTCCTGTTCTTGATTGTAGGCTTAGCTGAAAATCAAAAATAGCCTCTTCTAGCTTTTTCATTTTGTTTAACATACTTGCACTCGTATCTATTAATAATAAAACATTTAGATGACTGTACTCTGCCATTTGATCTACCATTTTTGCAACTTCTAATCTTTTTTTTGGAACTATCTCATTTAGATCACCCTTACCCATTATCTCCATCAATTGCGTATGAACTGCCTGTTGAATCGTTCTATTCATGGCTTGTCTAGTTACCATTTGAACCGTTTTAGCTACCTGCTCTATGGGCACAATTTGATAGAGTCCTCCACCTGCCAAAGCTATTTTTTCCACTTCTATTCTCCCGTGCTCTCCTAAGATTTCCTGCTCTGTTATACCAATTACATTCGTCGTAATAGCTTGGTTTAATGCTTGTCTAGCAGCTTCCTCTGGTGAAATCCCTTGATTTGAACAACCATCTGTAATTAATGTTATTTGATTAAAAGTTACGGACTGAGCCATTAACCTTCCTCCCCTCTTATTACATTCATATCCATAAAGAAGAAAGGTTATACCAGTTTTTATTTCTAATTTGCTAGTTTTTCTCTTTCTATTTTTGAGATTCCAGGTATTTTTATTGCTGGCCATTCAGGGGTATATTCCTCTATTTTGGAAACAATAACAGTCATATCATCATTAATCGTTCCATCCCCATAGCGAATTACTTTTTCTAGCATTAAATCTGCAAATTCCTGTGGTACATCGGTTTCTATCTCTTGAATTAATCGTTTTATCCATAGCTCTTTGTTGTTGGTATGCCTTGGAGCATCGTATATTCCGTCTGTCATCATAATTAATTGATCCCCTGGCTTTAAATGATGTTCAACCGTATCAATATCAATATCTTGAATCATTCCAATAGGTAAATTATTTGCCATAATCGTTATGATTTCATCCCCACGTTTAATATAGCTTGGTGCAGATCCGACCTTTAAAAACTTACTAAGACCATCATATAAATCAATAATGGCTAAATCAACCGTAGAAAATATTTCCTCTTGTGAACGAAGAAGCAATACCGAATTAATCGTTTTTAATGAAAGATTTTCGTCGATCCCAGAGTGAAGTAATTGTTGTAGTAGTTCTAATGTTGTTTTACTTTCTGATTGTGCCCGTTCTCCATTCCCCATTCCATCACTTAAAGCTACTGCATATTTACCATTTCCGATATCAATGGTACTAAAGCTATCTCCTGATAACCATTTTCCTCCCTTAGCCGCACTAGCAAAACCCGTATCTACCTCATAGATTTTTGCCGAACGAAGGCAAATCCTACAAGTTCCATCTTTACTGTATTCACAATTTTTATTGCTTACTATAATATTCTCACCGATTACATCAGATAATAGTGGAGCAACCACCTTGCTACATTCATCCGTTCCATTACAGCTTGGTTGAATCACTTCAATGTTCACATTTCCCTCCTCTAAATTGAGTACATTTACTTGACGTATAGCCAAACCTAATTTTTCAAGAGACTGATGAATCTGCTTTTCTTGTATTCCTAATTCCTTTTCTTCCTTTTTAATCTCTGTCGCTAAGTCCTTCATCACTTGGGACACTCCTAAAAGCTGATGAGAAACTAATAATCTACTTTCTTCTAATTGCTTTTTCCAATATAAGTGGTCCCCATAGCCTTCATATATGTCAAGCAGATGATAAGCAACCTGTTCATGTTTTACACAATGCGCTTTCCATTCATCGGGTATATCTTTTTTCGTTATCTTTTCCTTTGTTTCAATGGTCGTCATTAGTTCAGTCATTAAACGATAGGTTTGAAAAAATTCTATGTTCCAACATTTGTCCCTTTTCCAGCAGGTTTGACATTGTTTTTCTGAAACTTGGTTCATAAAATGGTCTATTTGTTCACTTTGATCTACATGAGGAGAAGACGATATCTCTTTAAAACTATTAGCTAGCTGCGAAAACATATTTGCAAATTGTTCGATTTTTCCTGAGGTCATTTGTCTAACATTAGCTACATAATCTTGGTAATGATTGTTGTATTCTGGTGTTCCTGGTATAAATTTCGCTATCTCCTTTAACACTGCTTTTGGTGTTAATAAAAAGAGGATTAAAGCAATACTCGATTCACTAAACGAAGAAATTATTTCCTGTTGATTACCTAAATAGATCGATAATATAGTAGTTCCTAATACAAGGCCAATAGCTACTCCTAATTTGTTGGCTTGCTTTAATAATCCAGCTAATAGCCCAGAGAATGCTAGTAAGCTAATTTGAAAAACTGCATTTGGATTAGACAAGCTTAAAATAAGTCCTACTACAACTCCAACTGATGCCCCAATAGCACCTCCTCCAACAAAAGCAAATAAAAGAATGAAATATCTAGAAATAATATGTTCTACTAAAAATCCATTGAATGTCCAACCAAGCGTCCCAGTCATCACGGATGCTAATACAATTGTCAAAGCGATAACTTCCTCTTGATTTAATGTTACCTGATCACGATGAAACATCATAATAGGAATGGCTTGTACAAAAATAAGGGTTAAAATAAATCCTAATATACTTTCTATTCCTGACATCATCCAAGGATACATATTCTCCGTATGATGATAAAAATGTACAGCTGCCTGTGGGAGAAAAATAGCGCCGGATACTAAAAAAGGAGTATAATTTACATCTGTTTTCTTTTTGGTATCTAGCCATTTTTGCATAAAGAAAAAGAATATCATACCTGAAAAAATCATCGCTGAATGATTATAACTAGACATATTAGAGCCTATTACAATGGCTAAGGAGATAAACATTAGATTTTTTTTCTTTAAATGATACATTACTGCAAAAAAAGGAATAGCAAACGGGGATAATTCATTTAATATCAGTGCTCTTCCTAATAAAAACCCCATAATAATATACGGTAATTCTAGCTTACTAATAAGAATATAGGAAATTTTCCTAAATCCCTTCTGCACGCTTTCATATAGTCGATTCATAGCCTTTGTAAGGATATCTGCTTGTATAATGAAGCTGCTTTTAAGATTCAATTTTCCAATCATAAACGAAATCACCTTACCTTCTATATTTGTGCTCCTTATTATAAAGGGTAAGATAGATAAAGTTTGTCAAAATAGGCATGTTAAAAAAAAGAAATTTACGACAAATTCTTTGTAAACGACAAACGTTTATATGGTGTTCAGCATTTCACAAACAAACGTTTCTCTAAAATGCTGTCGAGTATTTGGGGAATTACGGTACAGCCGACAAACTTCCCTGAAAAAAGTTTCATAAAAGTTTTTTGAGGAGCATATAGATGTAGGTTAATGTGTGTTGTTTTCTAAAATAAAAAAATCTGATAGAGAGAAATGTTGATCAGATTTTTTTATTTTTTTGATTTTAGGTTGTTATTTTTGCTTTTCATTCCCCTTTATATAGTAGACGAAACAAAGAGTGTGGTTAGGGGTAAATCATTTCTCTTTGTACCCCTTCCGTTGAAAAAATATAGGAAGGAATGATGTTTTTATGGCTATTGAGGGAGTAGATTGTTATAACCCTATTTCTTCAAGTACTGCAAGTTGTATGAAAAATAAGGGGGTATCTTTTGCAGCAAGATATTATTGTCCACTAGGAATATCAAGCAAATTATTAACAAAATCTGAAGCAGAAAATCTTTTAAACGTTGGTATTGAAATCGTAGTTGTTTATGAATGGGGAGGAACTGATCCAAGTCACTTCACTTATGATAATGGCTATAATGATGGATTAGAAGCTATTTCTAGAGCAGAATCTTTAGGACAACCATTAAATAGTGCTATATATTTCGCTGTAGACACAGATATGAGATATCAATTAACTGCTGTAAGTAATTATTTTCATGGTGTAGCTGACGCAATGACAGAATATCAACAGATCAATGGGGATAAATGGTATATCGGTGTATATGGCGGTTATGATGTAGTAAAATATATAGACGGTAAATGGGGAGTAAGTTATATTTGGCAAACTAAAGCATGGAGTGAAGGCCGAATTTATTCTGGTAACAATATTTACCAATATGATATTTTTATTAACGATACAAATGAAATATATCTGTGCGGACACCCAATTGATAAGGATTCTTCTTCAGGAAACACTGGTGGCTTCTCTTCATTAACTAATAAATAATTCAAGAAAGAGTTAGATCCTTATTTTAACGATCTAGCTCTTTAATTAATCATATGATACATAATCTTTATCTTCTTTATAAATA
>JAENYW010000192.1 GCA_016841555.1 Tepidibacillus decaturensis | reverse complement strand
GAAAAGTAAAGAAGGATAAAGCAAAATATTTTGGTCCCTATCCAAATGCAGGGTCAGCACAGCAGGTAAAACGAATATTAGATAAAATCTATCCGTTAAGGAAATGCAAAAATTTAAAGGATCGTACGTGTCTTTATTATCATCTGGGACAGTGTCTAGCTCCCTGTGAATTTTCTATAGAAAAGGCAACCTATGATGTCATTATCAAAGATATTACTCGTTTTTTACAGGGTGATTATAAAGAGATAAAAGAAGAACTTCTAGAAAAAATGAAGAGGGCTGCTGATAATCTAGAATTTGAACAAGCGAAGGAATACCGTGATCAATTGAAGGATATTGAAGCGATAATGCCTAAACAGGCAATTAGCTTAAATGACCGAGTTTCACGTGATATTTTTGGATATGATACAGATAAGGGTTGGATGTGTATCCAAGTCTTTTTTATGAGGCAGGGAAATTTAATAGAACGTGAGGTTTCTATCTTCCCATATTACGGGCTCGCAGAAGAGGATATTATGTCCTTTGTTACGCAATATTATTTTGAAAATCCTGCATTGCCTAGGGAAATTTTACTTCCTAATCATTTAGATGCTGAGCTCCTTGAAGAATGGCTACAGATAAAAGTCCATCAGCCTATACGAGGTCAAAAGCGAAAACTGGTTGAAATGGCAATGGAGAATGCAAAAATAGCACTTCAAGAAAAATATAAGCTAGATGAAAGAAAAGCGTTAAAAACGCAAGTAGCCATTGAACAATTAGGAGAGCACATAGGAATCGGGACTCCTCATCGAATCGAAGCCTTTGATAACTCCAATATACAAGGGACCGATCCAGTATCTGCAATGGTTGTTTTTATTGATGGGCAGCCAGATAAATCAAGCTATCGAAAATTTAAGATTACATCGGTAGAAGGGCCAGATGACTATGAAACAATGAGAGAAGTCATTAGAAGGAGATATACTCGAGTATTAAAAGAAAACTTAAACCTTCCTGACTTAATTATTGTTGATGGAGGCTTAGGGCAAATTAGTGCTGCTCAAGATATATTGGAAAATGAACTAGGATTATATATTCCTGTTGCGGGCTTGAAAAAAAATGAAAAACATCGAACCTCAGAATTATTGATAGGGGATCCTCCGATTCCTATTGAAATGGAACGAAGCAGTCAGGCGTTTTATTTACTACAGCGAATTCAGGATGAAGTACATCGCTTTGCCATCTCTTTTCATCGCCAAGCACGGAAAAAAAGCACGCTATATTCTCAATTAGATGTGATTCCAGGAGTAGGAGAAAAGCGAAAGAAGGAGCTATTGAAGCATTTTGGCTCTATTAAAAAAATAAGAGAAGGAACGCTTGAGGACTTTAAACAAATAGGTATAGGAGAAAAACTAGCTACAGCAATTAAACTTTCGCTACAGGATACTTAAACTATTTTTAAAAAAATATAAAGCGTTTTCATAAGGAACGGTTTATTTATGAAGGGATTGACCTATAGATGGAGAATATACATAGTAATAAACATTCTATGTTTTCTTGACGCTTATTAAATTAAAGGGGTAAAATGAAATTGTGGGTATTCTATTATTCTTTTTGGTTAAAGATATCTGTGAAATCAAAAAGAAGATGTATAGAAATAATAAAGGAGGTTAGGTGAAGGGGAGATATGCAATATTAGATCAAGGGGAAAGAGATAGTTAGTTTTCTATTTTTTTAAGGGGGGAAGTATTTTATGGCAACTTCGCACTTTTTCAACCGTAGATTACATTCTTTACTAGGCATAATACCTGTAGGAGCTTTTTTATTAGTGCATTTGACAGTTAACTACATGGCAACTCGTGGTCCAGAATCCTTTAATAGTGCTGCTCATTTTATGGAAAGCTTACCTTATCTAGCGGTGTTAGAATGGGTATTGATTTTTTTACCACTTCTTTATCATGCAATATATGGTCTATATGTTGCTTTTCAAGCGGATTACGGTAATGTAACCAATTATGGCTACTTCCGCAATTTTATGTTTATGCTACAACGAATTACAGGGGTTATTACATTAATTTTTCTTGGATGGCATATTTGGGAAACACGTGTTCAAATGGCATTTGGTGAGGAATTAAATTTTGAAATGATGACTAACATTTTGAGCAATACTGGAATGATGATTTTCTATATCGTTGGTGTTGTATCCGCGATTTTTCATTTCAGTAACGGAATGTGGTCTTTTTTAGTGAGTTGGGGAATTACCATTGGTCCTCGTTCTCAAAGACTTTCAAGCTATTTCTGGATGCTCGTTTTTGTATTAGTTTCAATTATAGCTGTATCCGCTTTATTTGCATTTGTTAATCCAGAATACATAGTGACTATAGGGTAAAGGGGGAGCGATATAACATGAGTAGTAATAGACTAATTGTCGTAGGTGGAGGTTTAGCGGGCTTAATGGCAACCGTCAAGGCTGCAGAAGCAGGAATGCAAGTTGATCTTTTTTCACTAGTACCAGTTAAGCGCTCTCATTCTGTTTGTGCTCAAGGTGGTATTAATGGTGCAGTAAATACCAAGGGGGAAGGTGACTCACCATGGATTCATTTTGATGATACAGTATATGGTGGTGACTTTTTAGCTAACCAACCTCCAGCAAAAGCGATGGCTGAAGCTGCTCCAGGTATTATTAATTTGTTTGATCGTATGGGGGTAATGTTTAATAGAACTCCAGAAGGTAATCTTGATTTTCGACGTTTTGGAGGAACCTTGCATCATCGAACCGCTTTTGCTGGTGCTACAACTGGTCAACAGCTATTATATGCCCTTGATGAACAGGTTAGACGATGGGAAGTTGCAGGACTAGTAACCAAATATGAGTATTTTGACTTCTTATCCCTTGTTAAGGATGATGAAGGAGTATCAAGAGGAATCATTGTGCAGGATTTAAGAAGCATGGAAATTCATTCCTTTGCAGGAGACGCAGTGATTTTAGCAACTGGTGGACCTGGTATGATTTTTGGTAAATCCACTAACTCTGTTATTAATACAGGATATGCTGCTTATGCAGCCTATAAACAAGGTGCACATTACGCAAACGGTGAATTTATTCAAATCCATCCAACAGCCATTCCGGGTGATGATAAATTACGTTTAATGTCAGAGTCTGCGCGTGGTGAAGGTGGACGTGTTTGGACATACAAGGATGGAAAACCATGGTATTTCTTAGAGGAAAAATATCCTGCCTACGGGAATTTAGTACCACGTGATATTGCAACAAGGGAAATTTTTGATGTGGTAGTTAACCAAGGATTAGGTGTTAATGGAGAAAGGATGGTTTACTTAGATTTATCTCATAAAGATCCAAAGGAGCTTGACTTAAAGCTTGGTGGAATTATGGAGATTTATGAAAAATTTGTTGGGGATGATCCTAGAAAGGTTCCAATGAAAATCTTCCCAGGGGTTCACTATTCCATGGGTGGTTTATGGATTGATTATGATCATCAAACCAATATTCCTGGTCTGTTTGCTGCTGGTGAAGTTGAATATCAATATCATGGAGCTAATCGATTGGGTGCTAACTCTTTAGTAGCAGCTATCTTTGCTGGTATGATTTCAGGACCTAAAGCAATTGAATATATAAAGGGCTTGAAAAAATCTGCTGCTGATTTCGATAAAAAATTATTTGAAGACCAAAGAAAATTAGAAGAGGAAAAATATAATCAGCTTCTAAATATGAAAGGAACAGAGAATCCATATAAGATTCATGAAGAGCTAGGAAATTGGATGACGGATAATGTTACTGTTGTTCGTTACAATGATAAGCTTCTAAAAACAGATGAAAAAATACAAGAATTAATGGATCGTTATAAGAAAATTGATATGAGTGATGCTGCGAAATGGAGTAATCAAACAGTTGTCTTCACTCGTCAATTAGAAGCTATGCTTGACTTAGCACGTGTCATTACACTTGGAGCATACAATCGTAATGAAAGTCGTGGAGGGCATTATAAGCCTGAATTCCCAACACGTAATGACGAGGAATGGTTAAAAACAACCAAAGCTTCCTATACACCTGAAGGTCCAACATTCGAATATGAAGATGTAGATGTCTCTTTGATTAAACCTAGAGAGCGTAATTACGCTGTTACAAAGGAGGCGACAAAATAATGAGTGAAAAACAAATTCATTTAATTGTTAGTCGTCAGGATGGACCAGAATCAAAACCATATACAGAAGAGTTTAAAATTCCTTATCGTCCTAACATGAATGTAATTAGTGTTTTGATGGAGGTTCAAAAGAATCCTGTTAATGCAAAAGGAGAAAAGACGACTCCAGTTGTTTGGGAAATGAACTGCCTGGAAGAGGTTTGTGGAGCTTGCTCCATGGTAATTAATGGTAAAGCAAGACAGGCATGTAGTGCCTTGATTGATCAATTAGAGCAGCCTATTCGCTTGGATGCAATGAGAACATTCCCAATTATCCGAGACCTTATGGTAGATAGAAGTCGAATGTTTGATGCATTAAAGCGTGTGAAAGCATGGATTCCAATTGATGGTACCTATGATTTAGGGCAAGGACCTAGAATTCCTGAGAAGGTTAGACAAACAGCCTATGAGTTATCTAAATGTATGACCTGTGGTGTTTGCTTAGAGGTTTGTCCTAATGTAAATAGTAACTCTCCATTTATTGGAGCTGCGCCTATCAGTCAAGCGCGTCTATTTAATACACATCCAACAGGTGAAATGAATAAAGAAGAACGTCTAGAAGCACTCATGTATGACGGTGGTGCACCAGATTGTGGTAATTCTCAAAACTGCGTACAGGCTTGTCCAAAAGGAATACCATTAACAACCTCTATTGCAGAAATTAACCGTCAATTAACGGTATACTCCTTTAAAAAGTTCTTTGTAAGCTAAGAGATAATAATACGAAAAGCAGTCTTCTCATTAGAAGGCTGTTTTTTTATGTAAAACTCCTTTATCACCATAAAGTTTTAATGCTTTGACGCTTTTCTTCCTATTCTTGTAAATTACACAATTTCTTTTATATAATTAAAGTGATAATTTTCTGAAAAAAGGAGAATGGAGATGCAAAAACAAAGAAGAAAAGCAGAACCTTACAAAGTGAAGATGGTGGAAACTATTAAAATGACCTCTTTAGAAGAACGTAACATTACCGTTCAAAAAGCAGGATATAATACGTTTTTAATTCCATCTGAGGATGTATATATTGACCTATTAACAGATAGTGGAACCTCTGCAATGAGTGATCATCAGTGGTCAGCCATTATGCTAGGAGATGAAGCCTATGCTGGTAGTAAGAGCTGGTATAAGCTTGAAAAAGCAGTACAAGAAATATATGGATTTACTTATGTTGTTCCTACCCATCAAGGTAGAGGAGCAGAGAATCTTCTTTCACAAATTCTTGTAACAAAAGGAAGCTATGTACCTGGGAATATGTATTTTACAACAACACGTTTACATCAAGAATTAAATGGTGGTACATTTGTTGATATTATTATTGATGAAGCACATGATTCCCAAGTGTATCATCCTTTCAAAGGGAATGTAGATTTGAATAAGTTAGAAAAGCTTATTAAAGAAGCTGGTGCTGAAAAGATTCCTTATATCTCCTTGGCAGTTACGGTTAATATGGCTGGTGGACAACCGGTTTCCATGCAAAATTTAAAAGATACAAAAGCATTAGCTAGCAAATATGCTATTCCAGTTATTTTCGATGCAACACGCTGTGTAGAAAATGCATACTTCATTCAACAGAGGGAAGAAGGATATCAAGATAAATCGATCAAATCTATTTTAAAAGAGATGTTCTCTTATGGCGATGGATGTACAATGAGCGGGAAAAAGGATAATTTAGTTAATATTGGTGGATTTTTAGCGATGAATGATGAAACCATATATACCCGAGCAAAGGAATTGGTTGTTGTTTACGAAGGAATGCCAACATACGGCGGTATGGCAGGAAGGGATATGGAGGCGATGGCAGTAGGAATTTATGAAATGGTAGATGATTATTATATTAGCCATCGTGTTG